>JAUHYO010000232.1 GCA_030426325.1 Gammaproteobacteria bacterium
CGGCGGCGGCGGCCACCTATCTGATGCTGGGCCACAGCTATCTGGGCGTCGTCGCGCTTAACCTGGTCGCCGTGCAGACGATCATTCGCAAGGAAATGGTCAGGGTTCTCAGGATCTGGGTTCAGACCATTGTTCCTCCCGCGATCACCATGACCCTGTACTTTATTATTTTCGGCAACCTGATAGGTAGGCGGATCGGCACCATGGACGGCTTCGACTACATGCAGTACATCGCGCCCGGCCTGATCATGATGTCTGTCATCACCAATTCCTACGGCAATGTCGTTTCGTCATTTTTTGGTGCCAAGTTTGGCCGCCATATCGAAGAAATGCTGGTTGCACCAATGTCGAATGCGGCGATTATTGTCGGTCATGTGGCTGGCGGCGTGCTTCGAGGGTTACTGGTCGGGGCACTCGTAACATTGATCGCACTGATGTTCACGGATCTTGATGTCGCGCATCCGTTTATCATGGTGTCCGTCGTGCTGCTGTCATCCATCGTGTTTTCGCTGGCGGGATTTATAAACGCGGTATTTGCGAAAAAATTCGACGATATCTCAATCGTGCCGACATTTGTGCTGACACCGCTCACCTACCTGGGGGGTGTGTTCTATTCAATATCGTTATTGCCCGAATTCTGGCAATCGGTCTCCAAGGCTAACCCGATCCTGTACATGGTGAACGCGTTCCGCTACGGCATCCTGGGTGCGTCGGATATTTCAATCGGCTATGCCTATACGATTCTGATCGGTTTCGTTGTGCTGTTGTTTTCAGGCTGCATGTTTCTGATGCGTAAAGGCATCGGAATTCGCGAGTAACATGTGCGGCCGGTTCGCGTTCTACTCACCGAGCGAGGCAAGCGCTGCGCTGTTCGGCGTTGACGGTTCGCTGGCTGTCGAGCCACGTTACAACATCGCACCGACACAATACGTTGCGGCCATTCGAGATGATGAAGACCGAAAGCGGGAGTTGGTCATGTTGCGCTGGGGGCTGGTGCCGTTCTGGGCTAAGGACCCGGCGATTGGCAACAAGATGATAAACGCCCGGGCCGAAACGGTTGCCGAAAAACCATCCTATCGCAACGCATTCAAGCATCGTCGTTGCATTGTGCTGGCCGACGGGTTCTATGAATGGCATCGCGAGGGCGATGTGAAAGTGCCGCATTTCATTTCGCTCAAAAGCGGAGAGCCTTTTGGGCTTGCCGGCCTGTGGGAAACCTGGAACAACAAGGAAACCGGCGAGTCGATGCAGAGCACTACACTAATCACCACTGAAGCGAATGACTTCATGCAGCCTCTGCACCATCGCATGCCGGTAATCCTTCAGCCCGAGACGGCTAACGAATGGCTGGCCGGTTCGCCAGACTTTCTCGACGGTGTTAGTCAACGCATGCCGGAATTGCAGGCGTGGCCGGTCAGTCGCAACGTCAATAATGCACGCAACCAGGGCGAAGCATTAATCGACCCTGCCGGGGATGTGCTCGTCTAAGCCAATTGGCCGGGTGGATACGATCAAGGTCCCGGGTCCTCCATGCACACCAATGGCAGTACCCAGGTCGCAAATCGTCAGGTTCCGGACGTTTGGCAAGAGGCGCCCAAGTTCATTCGCAAGCTGACTGGCATCGTCGCCGCAAACCGCATGGCCGATGCTGATGCCAAGCGCCGTGCTGCCCTGGCAACGCCTGGTGACATATCGCGCAAACTTGACGACACGATTGTGCCGACCGAACAGGCAGCCGCCGACACCGATTCGGCCGTCAGGTTTCGTACAGATTACCGGCACAATGCGCAACAGGTCTGTCACGGTCTTTAGCCATCGCGGCAATCGCCCGCCACGCACGGCAAAACCCAGGTCATAAAGCAAAGCATAGGTGCGTGTATTTGCAATCTGCTCCCGCAATTTGCTTGCGGTGGTCTCGACGTCGAGGCCGCGCTCGGCGCATTCGGCAGCGAGTACGGCCAACTGGCCCTGTCCCACCGACGCGTTCAACGAATCAACGACATGGATGTGCCCGGACGCTTCGATGCGCGAGGCAGCAGATCGCGCGCTTTCGTAGGTGCCGCTCGCTTTGGACGTCAGGTTGACCGACAGCACGTCATTGAAATGACTGGCGAGAAACTGGAACTGACGACGAAAGTCGCCGGGTGCGGGTTGCGATGTCGTCGGATGATGCGGGTTGTTCTCAAGTTCCCGGTAAAACTCGTCCGTTGAGATACTGACCTTGTCGAGAAAGCCACGGTCACCAAACTGAATCCGGCAGGGCACCATGTGTATGTCGAGACGTTCCATATCATCGTCGCAAATATCGGCACCAGAGTCGGTGATGACTGCAAATTTGCGCGCCCGTTTCTGGACGCCATGTTGCTGGCGATGCATGTCGTCGGCTTTCACACCGCTCAACTCACCAAACTTTCTTGCGATTTCAAACACTGCGTCGGGGTTGTCGACGTGTATATGAATTTTTGCTTTTCGCTTGCTGCCGGCCAACACCAGCGAGTCCCCAAGTTGTGCCAGTTCCTCGCGCAGTTTCCGACGGTCGATGTCCGAACTACTTACTAGACATTCAGTGCAAAATCGGAACGACAAATGCTTGTCCACCGCGACGGGTTGGATATCGAATTCACGATCACTCAATAAGTCCGATTCGGGAGGCGGTGCAACCTTGCCACTGGCGAGATACTCGGCGATGCCACCGACCAGCTCCGCGAAGCCTTTTGCGCCGGCATCGACAACGCCCGCTTTCTTTAGTACATCGAGTTGCCCGGTGGTCTCCTCGACGGCCTTGTCAACGCGGCGGTGTGCTTTCCTCAGGAGTGCCGGAAACAACAGCTCCGGCGACGCCTGCAGCTGTGCTTCGATCTCGTCGGCGAAGACACTGATCGTCGTCAGTATGGTGCCTTCGCGTGGCTGGGATAGTGCATCGCGCGCATAGTCGGCCGCACTTTGCATTGCGCCCGAAAATGTTGCCGTCGTGTAATGTGCTTCGTCTCCGGTTCGATCACTCATTCCCTGGAAGAACTGCGCAACGATGGCGCCGGAGTTGCCGCGGGCGCCATCCAGCAGCGCGTCAGCGGTTGCCGCCAGCAAGCGGCCCAGGCCCTCATCGTCATGTGCGCGCAGTACCGGCAATGCAGCACTCAGGGACAGGCTCAGGTTGGTTCCTGTATCGCTATCGGCGACCGGAAACACATTGATACGATTCAGGTATTCCTGCTGGGCAATAACCCGGTGTATTCCGGAAATCATCGCGGCTGCAAATGCGCCACCGTCCATTCGGTCGCTGGCTGCGGTGCTCACGGCAGGCGACCGGCTCTATTCACGCGGTACCAGGAATGATTTGCCCTGGTATCGCAAGACGACGCCATCGGGTGTGATCTCGACCACCTGGGGACCCTCGTCCAGGCGCGATCCTTCGCGATGTTTCGCCATATTGATGAAGACGAACCGATCCTTTGGTACATCGCTATACACATGAATGTCCAGGTGCAGGTCGGGCAGGTCGAGAACACCGCTCACCCGGACTTCCTGCAGTGTCGGGTAAAGTTGCCGCTGCGTTACGGACGACGGGTTTTGTGATATCAGCACTGCCTTAACATCCGGCGCGCTGTCGGACTCGGGTTCGACGGTCTGCGACGGGATCGCCTGCGTTGCCAGGGGTTTTTTGCGGGCCGCCGCAACCTGATCCTCGAATTTCGCAGTTGCCGTCTTCGACGTTTCGACCGTTTCCGGATCGTTTACCTCGCGGTTCACTACGACGGGAGATGAAATTTGAATGGGCTCACCAGGCTGTGAGTCCTGGCGCAGCAGCAAGCCGATCAATACGATGAGATTTATGGCCAGCAAGAGGCCGATCAGCAGCAGCCATCGCGGAAAATGTGTCGCGGTCGGCCTGGTTGGTACAGCGGCAAACTCGTTGCTGCGGGATTGCTGCCGTTCGTTTTCCGATTTTTTCAGCGCGTCCAGAATAAATGACATTGCCTAGTCCCTGGCCAACATCGGCTTGATGAGCCGTGGTGATCCGTCGCCTCCCAACAGGGAATTGATGAGGATCTGTGTTTGTTGTCCGGCAAGCCCGTCAACATCCAGCCGATAATCGCGCTGGAACTCGCGGACGGTCTCCGCAAGCGCGTTGTCGTACTCGTCATTTCCGTCGGTCGCATAGCGTTCGTCGATATTGGCGAGACTGGATCGCAACCAGCTTACAGCCGGACTTCGCAATCCGGGCATCAGCGCCACCGGCGTACCACCGGGAGGCCGCCACAGCAAAAGGTACTCGCCGTACCAGATATCCATAATGGTGGATACCGGGTGAGTAATCGTCACTCCTCCGATGGACAGTTCCGCGGTTTCTCCGTGGATTGCCGTCAGTACAAGGTCGTGTTGCTCACCGACGTTGTCGAACACAGTAAGAATGGCCGGACGGTTCAGCTGCTTCACATTGTTCCAGGTTCCGCGCCGGGAAAGACAGGCGAGACCGGCATCCGCCGCCTGATCGCAAGCATTGCGCGCACCCTTCGCGTACTCGATGTCCCACAAACCGAACAGCGTGGCGAGTGCGAAATCACGTCCCGTCAGCTCGCCCGCAACCTGAAGTTGTTCTTCCAGTGACGGTTCGTACTCGCGCGTTTCGGCAGCCGGGGCGGGTTGGGTGACTTCCATCGGCGGCTCGGTTTCCATCTCCACGATTTCGGCGATGGGCGCGATATCGGCAGGTGTTTCAGGCGTGCGCTCGAAAAGTGACGTGAGAATCGCAACGGATACGGCGACCGCGACAATTGTTGCGGCAATTCCCGCGCTGCGCAGTGTCGATGCGGATCCGAGATCACCGGAAATCTCCGCCGCGGCACGTTTGATCAACCGCCGGTTGACGGTTCGGGTTTCCTGGCTGTAGGCGCCCAGTAGCGCTCGATCACAGATGACATTGATCAATCGCGGAACGCCCTGCGATAGCCGGAACACCTCCTTCTTGGCGCCCTGGTCCAGGACTTCACCCAATGCGCCGGCGACTCGAAGGCGGTGTTCGATGTACTTGGCTGTTTCCTCGCGCGTCAGCGGCTCAAGGTGGTAACGACCCGTGATGCGTTGCGCCAGTTGCCGAAGGTCGTTTCGAGCCAGCAGTTCACGGAGCTCCGGCTGGCCGATCAAGATAATTTGCAGCAGTTTCTGTTTTGCCGTTTCCAGATTGGTCAGCAGCCGGACCTGCTCGAGCACTGCCGGTGCAAGATTTTGGGCTTCGTCGACCACCAGGATCGTCCGGCGCCCTTCCGCATGTGCGGCCAGTAAATGCCGATTTAGTGCGTCAGTTAGTGCCTTGATACTGTCCTTCGACTCAGGAACATCAATGTGCAGTTCCTCGCAAATGGTCAGCAGAAACTCCAGCGCGGATATTTGCGGATTCAGTACGACGGCAACGTCCGCGTTCTCCGGCATGCGATTGAGTAAAAGCGACCTCACCAGGG
>JAUHYO010000233.1 GCA_030426325.1 Gammaproteobacteria bacterium
TTCCGGGTGCTCAACCTGCGCAGAAACTCCGAGCCCCCAGATCGCGGCCTGTGAGGGATTCGCATCCATCCCGGGGGACACTGCGTTCGCGGACCCCGTCACCACAAGGAAACGTCCAATTTCGATTTCGGGCTTCGACAGCATTGACTGTAATAAGTAGAGCAACGCCATCAATCCGTCACTGCAGGACTTGCCATCGTCTGCTTCGATTAGCGCCTCATCCCGCCAGTCGAATACAACATCCGTTGTAGCCGACAATGCACCATCCCGCAGCCGACGCTCTACTTCGGCAATCGCGTTTTCAAAAGTATCGCGTGATCCCGGATCGACAGAAAGCGAGTCAATATCTGCGACATCGTGAGTACAAAGACCCATGATCTTGCCGTCGGGACAGATCTCCTTGAACGATCGAGACATCGATTCAAGAATTGTGTCGCTATTTGTGCAGACAATCAGGTTTCGGCTGTCGGTGTCGGTCTTTTGATCAAGGACCTGCGCGGAAGTCCACTCAATAAGATACTGCTCCACTGCGCCGACAACATCCGCTTCGGCCAGCTGCAATTGTAGCGCCTCCGCGGTTGCCTCCATGAACCGCGCGCCACGAATAGCCACAACGCAGTCGCCGCCCTCATCCTGCGCGAGTACAGTGCTATCGACAAGAATGCCGGACTCACCCAGCCTTTCGCGGTTGTCGATATGACAAGACGTCGCGCAAATACTCCGGGATCCCCGACGATACACCAGGCTTTCGATTGCCGTCGGCAACATCAAAGATGAAAACTCCGCACCATTGCGTAGCGCGAGATCAGTAGTCTGCAAACATGCGTCTAATTTGACCGGGTGAAAAACGTACTGCCCCTCACCCATTGTTAGAGCATGCACTTTGGCCGCTGCAGCGTCCGTTCCCTGGCGCATCGCATGCAGTGACCGAAAGTTCGAACCAAACTCGATGCCGTTTGCGGCGCCGGACCTGTAAAAGTCCTGTGTGTCGACTTCCCGGCCGCAAGCTCCGATCTGCCCGGGGAGGTCCGCCACTCTGGCAATGCTTTCAGCATTAGCGGGCTGCCAGGTCGCCGTCGCTATTTCGACATAGTCATCAACGTCTGCCGGGCGCGAATACAAAGACATTTCCAGCGAGTCGCTCCGGTGTTGAACAATCAGCTGAATATATGCGAATTTCCCTTCGACCAAAGCAATCGGAGACTTTATTGAGAACTTCGAAAGTTCCGCCCAGTCAGCTTGATCCGTATGCAGAATTTCCCCGGCAGCAATCATCATTTCGATCATTGCAGCGGCTGGAAATATGCAAATGCCGGCGATTCGGTGATCACCGATATATTCGGGCTGGCTCGGTCCTACACTGCTCTCAAACAAAGTTGCCGATATCCCCAGGGCCCTTCGAACGCCGAGTAATGGATGATTCGATTGGACCGCACTGCCTTGCGTCGATGTAGGCGGTGGCACGTCAAACCAAAGTCGCTCTTTCTGAAATCGAAATGGCGGCAGGCTTGCTGGCGTACCATTCGGATAGATAGCATTCCAGTTCACGTTGCATCCGAGTGTGTACAATCTTGCCAGTGAGTCAGGCCAGCAGAGCCCATCCGGGTCAGCCTTGCGCATTGACGCCAACGCGACTGCGTTGCCCGACTTTGCGTCTGAGGCTTCGGCGATATAGGTCGCCAACACAGGCTGTGGCCCAATCTCGACGAATACATTGCAGCCATCGTCGATCATGCTTTCGATCGCCTGTCGAAAACGGACTGGCTTACGCAAATTTTCCCGCCAGTATTCCGAATCGAGTGTCGTCGAGTTCCCAATTCGCTTACCGCTAACCGTCGAAACAAAAGTGACAGTACCAACTTCCGACGACAGTCCCTGCAACGCCCCTGCCAGCGAGTCCGCATGCTCATCCATGAACGAACTATGGTATGCAGAACTAACGTTTAGTTTGCGGCAAAATACGCCGCTTTTTTCCAGTGCCTGCAGGACATGATCTAACTCTTCTGCATCACCGGTGATCGTGCAATTCGTCGGACCGTTTTCCGCTGCAATACTCAGGTTGGAGTAGTTTCCGAGCACTGCGTCCAGTTCGTCAATCGACAAGCCGACCGCCGCCATTGCGCCAACCCCTGCACTTTCCTGCATCAGGCGTCCGCGGAGCTCGACGACTCGCAACGCATCCGCAAGCGTGAGCATCCCTGCAACGTGTGCCGCTGCTATTTCTCCGACACTATGACCGCATACCCATGATGGATCGATCCCCGCGTGCCTCCATAGGGCAACCAGGCCTACCTGGATAGCGAATAATGCCGGTTGAAAATAACGTGTCTGCTCAAGGCGCGCCTCGTTATCCTGATCGAGCAATAGCTCACGAATTGACCAATCTGATATGGCACTGAATTCAGCATCAATGGCTCCTATGGAGTCCGCAAATACACTGGATTGCCCCAACAGGACTTTACCCATACCAGCCCACTGACAACCCTGGCCGGAAAATACGAAGCCGATGCGCGGCGCCGTGCCGGACGTTTCCGGAATCGTCCGGCTCGCGCCGAGCAATTTATCGCTCAATTCCTCACGCGTAGTCGCGACGACAGCAAGTCGATGTGGGAAATGGTGCCGGCGACACGCAGCCGTGTAACAGATATCGGCAAGCGACTCTTTGGCTCCGGCCGCGATGACGTAGTTTGCAGCAGCAGTTGCCGATCCCTGCAAACCATCGACAAAATGTGATGAGACCGGAAATACGTAGGGCAAACTCGACTGCGGCAGACCTCTGCGGGGTGCGGGCAATGCAGGTGCCTGCTCAAGTATCAGGTGCGCATTGGTACCGCTGAACCCAAATGAGCTGACACCCGCGACGCGCAGGTCATCGCTCGATGTCCAGTCCGTTAGCCTGGTTGGAACCTGCAAGCGAGATCCATCCAGTGAAATTAACGGGTTGAGCTTGCGAAAGTGCGGCTGGGGCGGTATCTGACGATTTCGGAGACAGAGTACGGCCTTGATGACTCCGGCAACTCCAGCAGCGGCCTCCATGTGGCCGAAGTTGGCCTTGATTGCGCCCATATAGCAAGGCATGTCACCAGATTCATTGCCGCCGACGGTATACCTGAGCGCCTCAACTTCAATAGGGTCACCGACCTTGGTTCCCGTGCCATGCGTTTCGACAAGCCCGATGTCCGCAGCAGCCACACCCGCCTGCTGCATGGCGGACGCAATTACTCTGCGCTGCGCTTCCCCATTTGGCGCTGTAAGAACATTCGATCTGCCATCCTGGTTAATCGCCGACCCTCGAATTACCGCAAGAATCCTGTCTTTGTTTCTCAGCGCGTCGGACAAACGCTTTAAGACGACTAATCCACAACCTTCCGACCGCACGAATCCGTTTGCTGCTTCGTCAAACGTCTTGCAACGTCCATCGGGAGCCAACATTCCCCACTTGGCGAGGGAAATTGTTTCCTCTGGCGTCAGATTCAGACTGATGCCACCCGCAATCGCAAGATTGGAATCGCGACATCGGAGACTTAGGACCGCGTTATGGATTGCGACCAACGAAGACGAACAGGCGGTATCGATAACCATGCTGGGTCCGCGCAAGTCGTAGAGATAAGACAGCCGACCCGTTGAAATACTCGGTGCAGTACCCGACAACGTGTGTGCGCTGATCAGGCCGGGGTTGCTTAGCTGCAATCGCCCGTAGTCGCTATTGCACAACCCGAAGAACACACCGGTCCTGGTACCACGCAGGCCCTGCAACGGGTAGCCGGCGTCCAGGAACGCATCCCAAGCGACTTCAAGCAAAATACGATGCTGTGGATCAATATACTTTGCCTCGCGCGGCGCGATCCCGAATAGATGTGGATCGAATCTGTCCACTGCATCTAGGAACCCGCCGAATCGAGTGTTTATTTTCGCCGGTGCTGCCGAATCGGCATCATAGTAGGAATCTGCATCCCAGCGAGAAGAAGGTACTTCGCTGATACCGTCTACTCCGGCAGCCAGGGCATCCCATAAGGCATCCGTGCTCTCAATGCTTCCTGGCAATCGACAGGCCATGCCGATAATCGCTACCGGCTCCGACAGAACCGTCTCTCTGCCGTTTTCGGACTCCCAGAAAGACCTCGACCTGAGAGAGGCTTTGATGGAAGACAATCGATTCCTGTTTAATTCAGACAAGACATTGACCGCCTAAGAATCGCCGACGAGTTGTCGCAGCGCTTCTTCGTCTGACAGATCATCGACACTGGTATCAACAGCCGCATGGGCCTCTGACTGATCGGACACCTCGGCCGGGCCGCTATCCAAATTGTCGACACCGACCACTTCGGCAATGTGTTGAACGACGGCTCCAATGGTCGGGTAATTCCATACAAGCGTGGCTGAAAGCACAATGCCAAAACTGGATTGCATCAACTTACGAAATTCAAGCCCCAACAGAGAATCGACACCTAGATCGCCAAGTGACTTCTCATCGCCGATGGATCGGCGGTCAATATCAAGCAGTTTGGCCAGCGCCTCCATTACGATTTCTTCGACTTCTTCGACTGTATGCGTGCGGTTTTCAACAGCCCGCGCCAGAGGCTTTGAATCAGGTTTCTCTTGCGACGCAGTCTGTTTCTGTCTGCGCGACGTGACTCGCCTAAGCTCACTAAGATCCGGGTCGATTGCACTTGAATCGAAGCGGCCATCAAGAATGAGCGGTATCGCAGCAACCTGGGGGCATTCCGACTCCAGGGTTTGTCCAACGAGACGGACAGCATCCTCCGTATCCAGGCTGTCGATTCCAAGTAGTGCCAACTCTTCAATTGCTCGTCGACCGCCGTCTGTCTTCGCCAGACCGGTGCCTTTCCAGCCACACCAATTCACGCTCTGAATATTGAAACGGCCTCTGTACTGCGCGGCGATCGCATCCATATAAGCGTTTGCGGCAGCGTAACTTGCCTGGCCGGGCAAACCGATGACCGAACCGATCGATGAATACAGCAAGACATGCTTGGGCGGAGAATCTGAAACAGCATTGATCAGATTCAATGTACCCAAAATCTTGGGACTGAAAACCCGGGCAATTTCCTCAGCCGTCGCGGCCGAAAGCAACTGATCAGAAATGACTGCCGCAGCCTGCACGAGCACCTCGATTGGCGCCGACGATTGCAGCCGAGATATCAGGTCTTGAACTTGCGACTGGTCGGCGATATCGAGAATCTCAAACTGTACCGTCGCTCCAGCCGCCCTCATTGACCGAACCAATCGGATTTTGGCGCCAAAAAACTCATCGTCGAGCAACTCATCCCACCGGTCTTCGTCTGGAAAAACACTGCGTCCGGCCAACACGACATGACGAGCGCCTCGATCAACCAGGTCTGGTTGCTGGCGTTCACCCGCAGCCGGTTGCCGCGCGTGAACATCCC
>JAUHYO010000234.1 GCA_030426325.1 Gammaproteobacteria bacterium
ATACCGAGAATTCGCGAGGCCATGCGATCCGGGTGAAACGCCTCGAGCGCATCCAGTTTTTCGCCAACACCCATGAAGCGGATGGGCTTGCCCGTTACCTCCCGGACCGACAGCGCCACGCCACCTTTTGCATCACCATCCGCCTTGGTAAGCACCACGCCGGTCAGCGCGAGACTCTCGTTGAAGGCGCTCGCGGCATTGACCGCATCCTGACCGGCCATACTGTCAACGACGAACAGTGTTTCATGCGGTTTCGCCCGGGCGTGAACGGCGACGACTTCCTGCATCAGTTCGGCATCAACATGCAGTCGCCCCGCCGTATCAACGATCAGCACATCGGCAAACGAACGTTGCGCCTCGTCGAGGGCTCGATCGACGATCCTGACCGGGTTCTCGCCGGCATCGCTGCCACAATGCAAGGCGCCGACTTCGCTCGCCAGCGTCTGCAGTTGCAGGATCGCAGCGGGCCGGTGAACGTCGACACTGACAAGCATAACCTTCTTCTTGTCGTGCTCGATCAGCCGCTTGGCGAGTTTCGCTGCGGTTGTGGTCTTGCCTGCGCCCTGCAATCCGGCGAGCAGAATGATAACGGGCGGCTGTGCCCGGAAATTCAACGGCGCGGATTCGCTGCCAAGCAGGCTGACGAGTTCCGCATGAATTATTTTGACCAGTTCCTGGCCTGGCGTCAGGCTCTTGCCAACCTCTTCGCCGAGCGAGCGTTCGCGAATCCGCTCAATGAAGGTCTTGACGACAGGCAACGCGACGTCGGCTTCCAGCAATGCCAGCCGGACCTCGCGCAGGGTTTCCTTGATGTTGGCTTCGGTAAGTCGGCCCTTACCCGTCAGTTTTCGGGCGGCATCCGACAGTCGGCCGCTAAGATTTTCAAACATCCGGGGATTCTAAACTGTCAGAACGGTCCCGCGCGACAGCATCCTGATATTTTTCTCTGGCGCCGCTTCAGACACCTGGCTCAATATTCGACTTTCCTCGCCCGGTTTCATGCCGGTCAACCAAATCTCAGGACTGTGTTTCAGTCGCTTCAGATCGTTGGTCAAAGTTTGAGGTGTGTAGTGGCCGGCAAGTGTAGCGAGCTCATGCATTTCATTTGGAAACGACACTTCAATGACCAGAACCTTCAGATCGTCACACGCGTTCAGGACCGGCCAAAGGGTTTCATTCGTCTTGGTATCGCCACTAACGGCAAACACGCCGCCTGAATTTTGAACGGTATAGCCCAACGAAGGCACGCTATGCATGACATCAACAGCATAAAAGTCCCGGTGGCCGATGGTGATCGTATCGCCCGGTTCGCAAACACGATACCGAAGCATCGGGTTGCTCGCGTTTGGCAGTTTTGCAAAGTCCGGCCAGATGACGTCATTGAAGAGGTGATCCTGCACAGCGCGCAGCGTCTCCTCGCGAGCATAAACCGTCAATGGAACCTCAAAGTTCTCATCAAACAGTCGGTCGACCAGCATCGGCAGTCCCGCGATATGATCCAGGTGAGAGTGAGTCAGGAATACATGGCGAATTGAATCGATGTCTGACAGTGCCAGGTCACCGATTCCGGTTCCTGCATCGATCAGAACATCGTTATCAATCAGCAAGGCAGAGGTCAGCGATCCTGCACCAATGCCACCGCTGCAACCGAGTACGCGAATTCTCATTAAGTAGGGTTCTCTTGACCTACGCCATATGGGATGATTGGGACACTGCAAAGTTAGGTTAGTGCCTACCGGGTTTCTGTGTCTGAAATCACAATTTTCCTGCTGTACCTGTTAGCTGGGCTGGCCTTCGGCTGCACACGCTTGCCACGCTTTGCCGGACTTCATAATGCATTGCTAATCGTCGCCTTCCTGATGCTCGCCATTGGCCTTGGCCTGCATTGCCAGCACCTGTACCAATCTGTATTCGTTGGCGGAGGCTTCGATCTGTCTACGACTCACATCGCGTCGATGATCGGCCTGGAATTGGCATTGATTGCCTTGATCGCCACGATTGTCCCGACCTTGCGCGGCATCGGTGGTGGCATGTTATTGCTCGCCGCATTGACTTCGCTGGTCACATTGGCCGGCAATACATCAACCAGCGTGACACCGATGGATTGGCAGATTCGTGCGCATATCCTGACCTCACTCCTATCATATGGCCTGCTCACTGTCGGCGCGATTGTCGCTGTCTACGCCATGCTGCAGGAGCGACGACTGCATCAGCGAAGACTCTCAGCCGCGAACAACCTGTTTGCGCCACTCGAGACTACCGAGCGCCTGTTATTCTCAATTGCTGCGGCGGGCTTTGCGGGACTGGCGCTCGCGATCCTGTCCGGACTGACTTTCGTCGATAATCTTTTTGCCCAACATCTGGCACACAAGACGGTTTTCTCGATTCTGGCGCTCATCGTGTTTGGCGCACTGCTTGCCGGGCGCACTATTGCCGGCTGGCGTGGAAAACGAGCGATAAAACTGTACCTGGGTGGTTTTTTGTTGCTCTGTGTCGCCTATTTCGGCACGCGCCTGATCCTTGAGCAGCTAAACCTTAGCTGGAGCTGAGAATCCTGTTCTTGACAGCCCACCGAAGGGCTGGTGAACTGCTGAATGTTGTTTAAATATGAGGTGCCCTTCTTTTGGGCGATGACATACCGCTAGCAGGCCTGATCGGTTTGCTTTTTGTGCTGCTGCTGCTTTCCGCGTTCTTTTCCGGCTCGGAAACGGCACTCATGAGCCTCAACCGATATCAGCTGCGTCATAAAGCCCAGGAAGGACACCGCGGCGCAAGTCTCGCCGAGCAAATGCTGCAACGGCCGGACCGTCTCATCGGTCTTATCCTGTTAGGCAACAACCTGGTCAACTTTTCCGCCGCGTCCCTCGTCGCAATCATCGCCTTTAAAATCGGCGGTCAGCCGGCGGTTGCAATTGGCACTTTGCTGCTGACTTTGATTGTCTTGATTTTTTCAGAGGCTGCGCCTAAGACGCTTGCGGCCATGCATCCTGAGCGGCTCGCATTTCCTGCCGCCATGATCTACTACCCGCTGCTGAAAGTGACGTACCCGATAGTCTGGCTAACCAACGTCGCGTCGAATGGCGTACTGTACCTGTGCGGTGTCCGCAGCAAGGATAACGAGCTGCAACCACTGACTCGCGAAGAACTCAGGACGGTTGTTTACGAGGCCGGCGCGAGAATATCGTCGCGCTATCAGCGAATGCTGCTGAGTATCCTCGACCTCGAAAAAGTAACCATCGACGATGTCATGGTGCCGCACAATGAAATAGTTGGCATAGATCTCGACGACGACGAAGACGAGATTGTTAAAATTATTTCCGAAAGTCAGCACACGAGACTGCCGGTTTACCGCGATGACATCGACAACATGATCGGTATTCTTCACTTGCGCCGTCTCGCCAATCTCGCGCACAAGGAGTTTGATAAGAACCAGCTCCAGGCCCTGTTGTCGGAACCTTATTATGTCCCTGAAGGTACGCCGCTAAGCAAGCAACTTGTCCAGTTTCAGCGCCGGCGCGAACGAATTGCGATGGTCGTCGATGAGTACGGTGATATCCAGGGCGTGGTTACGCTCGAAGATATACTGGAGGAAATCGTTGGCGAATTTACGACGGACCCGGCTGACGACGAAATCGACGTCGTCAAGGATGGCGCCGACACCTACATTGTCGATGCAGCTGCCAATATCCGGGAACTGAACCGGTCACAGGACTGGGATTTCTCGACGGACGGCCCAAAGACGTTGAATGGTCTGATCGTTGAAAATCTTGAAACAATTCCGGCTCCGGCCACCTGCCTCAAGATTGATGGTTACCCGATTGAAATTGTGGAGACTGACGAAAACCGGATCCGCACAGTCCGAGTCGGCGCCCGCGATCCCGACGCCCTCGAGGAACAGGATTCGCGCTAGAACGCAGCGTCGAGTGCATCACTCAATCTGCGGACGCCGACGACCTTGATTCCGGCCGGTGCCGTTTTCGGAACATTGCCTTTCGGGACAATCGCCAGCGAGAAACCCTGTTTGGCGGCAGCGGCGATTCTTTCGGTGCCAAATCGTACCGGTCGAATTTCACCTGCAAGTCCAATCTCGCCAAAGCAGACCATACCCGGCGGTGCCTCCTTATTACGGAAACTGGACACAATGGCGAGCAAGGTTGGAAGATCCACGGCCGTCTCGCTGATTCTCAATCCACCGACGACATTGACGAATACATTCTCGTCGGTAATCGACAAGGCGCCATGCCGCTGCAATACGGCGAGCAACAGCGACAATCGATTCTGATCAACTCCCTGAGCGAGGCGCTTCGCGTAGTTGCTGTTGCCGTCCGCAACCAGTGCCTGGATCTCAACCAGCAAAGGCCGGCTACCCTCCCAGGTGACGGAAACGACACTGCCCGGCTCGTCAACTGACTCCCGGGACAAAAAAATCGCCGAAGGGTTGCTTACTTCCAGAAACCCCGTTTCGGTCATGGCGAACACTCCCATCTCCCCACTTGCACCGAAACGATTCTTGACGCTCCGAATCATCGAGTAGCGGCTGGTAGGGTCGCTTTCAAAATAAAGCACCGTATCGACCATGTGCTCGACAACTCTCGGACCTGCAATCGCGCCTTCCTTTGTCACATGCCCGATAATGAATACAGCGACGTCATTCTGTTTTGCAAACTGAACGATTTTCCCAACGCTGTCCCGAAGCTGCGCAACCGAGCCCGGCGCAGACGGAACAGACTCGCTGACCATTGTCTGCATTGAGTCAATCACCAGAACCTGGGCCTTGCATTGCCGGGCAGCCGACAACACATTCTCGATTGATACGTCAGCCAGCAAATTCATAGCCGACGCATCCAGGCCGAGCCGGAGCGAGCGCTGCCCGATTTGCCGAAGTGACTCCTCGCCTGTGGCGTAGCAGACAGGAACATCGCGCATCAGCCTTGCGGAAACCTGCTGCAGCAATGTGGACTTTCCGACGCCGGGATCGCCGCCAAGCAACACGACGGCACCCGGCACCAGACCTCCGCCGAGGACCCGGTCGAACTCAAGGAAACCCGTGGGGTGCCGAAATTCGACGTCGCCCGACAGGTCGTCAAGCGTTACGGCCGACGTGCTCGGCACTGACGCGGCGGCGGCAACTGACGTTTCCGTGAGCGTATTCCAGGCCGCGCATTCGGGGCACTGCCCGGCCCACTTGAGACTGTGCGCGCCGCACTCGGTGCAAAGGTAAGCAATCTTGGCCTTAGCCACGGTTTAGCACCTCTATAGAACGGGCCGAAAATCGGCTCGCGCGCTGCAGCCGGAAATTCTCACGCGGCGATATCATAAACAATTGATTTTTGGATCTAAATAGCGAATGCTATTCTACTCCGTGCATCAACTTCTTAAGTGGCTTATTGAAGATCGCGATAA
>JAUHYO010000235.1 GCA_030426325.1 Gammaproteobacteria bacterium
GGACGCCAGCCAGCCCGAAATTGGTGAGCAATTCCTGTCCTTCCTCGACGGCGAGGCCCGGGCGGCCGATGCGCTGTACATATTGGGTGACCTGTTCGACGCCTGGCTCGGGGACGACGACCCAAACCCCTACTACGCCAGCATGAAAGCCGCGTTGCGGCAGCTATCGGATCGCGGCGTGCCAGTCTATTTCATGCACGGAAATCGCGACTTCATGATTGGCGAGCGGTTCGCGCAGGATACCGGCATTACATTGCTCAAGGATCCCGTTGTCGTCGAATTGCACGGTCACGAAGTTTTGCTGAGTCATGGCGACGCACTGTGTACCGATGATGTCGAATACCAGCAGGTGCGCGCGATGACCCGCAACCCTGAATGGCAGGCAATGATGATGGCCAAATCCATTGAGGATCGAATTGCGTTTGCTGTTGCAGCACGCAAGGAAAGTATGGCGCGCAACTCGTCGCTCACTGAAGAAATCATGGACGTCAACCAGGACGCGGTGAGAGCAATCATGCTCGACCATGGCGTCGATACGCTACTGCACGGTCATACACACCGGCCGGCCGTACACGACGTGCAATTGGACGACAGGCTGGCGACACGCATCGTGCTGGGCGACTGGTATGAACACGGCAGCATGGTTCGCTGGAACGCGGACGGGCCGCGCCTTGAGGTTATTCCACGCTAGCCTGTTGGGTCCACGACGGTCGGAGTGCCGGAGTGAAAGCGAAAATCTGCATCCGGCGAAATGATCAATTCGGCTTCCAGCGACTTGAGTGCATCGAGACGCTCATCGATTTCGGCATCCGTGATACCGCACTCGGAACGGGCAAACGCAATGTAGTGCTGAAAATGCCGTGCCTCTGACGCCAGCAGTCCATTGTAGAACTTGCCGAGTCCTGCGGGCAGTCGCGGTGCAACGCGTGCGAATCGCTCGCACGATCGGGCTTCGATCAGCGCGCCGATCAACAACAAATCAAGCAGGTGGGCAGGCTCTTCCCGCCGTACCGAATCGCGCAGTCGTCCCGCGTAACGCGATGCAGACAAACGCTCGAACGCAATGCCCATCTCTTCCATGATCGAGCGAACCTGCTCAAAGTGTCGCAGCTCCTCCCGTGCCAAACGCGACATCCGCTGCGCGAGCGCCGGGCGGTCCGGATACCGATAAAGAAAGCCGAGCGCGGTGGACGCGGCCTTAAGCTCACAATTCGCGTGATCGAGAAGTAATTCAGGCAGCCGTTGCTCCGCTTCGTCCAGCCACTCATCCGGTGTCTCAACCTGCAGGAACGCGACAATTTCCGGCGGGACAGCTGCCGTCACAACCACTCCCTGATTTCCGCCGCCGACTGCAAACGATCTTCCGGCCGCTTTGCCAGCATCAGGTTAATGAGTGCCTGGTATTGTGACAAGCGCGGCGGCAGCAGCGGTATCGGAGCCTGGGCGTGCTTGTAAATAATGCCCATCGCCGAATCGGCAGCAAATGGTTTCTTGCCCGTCAGTAACTCAAAGAAAATTATGCCAAGACTGTAAATGTCGCTGCGCTCGTCCACCTTGGTGCCGTGACCTTGCTCCGGACTCATATAATAGGGCGTGCCGAAGATCTCACCTTTGTCGGTGATTGCATTTTCGAGCTTCGCACTTTTCGCAAGGCCGAAATCGATCAAGGCAATCGTTCCGTCTTTACGCAGCATGATGTTTCCCGGCTTTAGATCGCGATGCAGTATGTGCTTTTCATGCACTGCCGACAGACCGCTGGCGATTTGCCGGAGATAATTGACAGCCTTGGCACGCGATACACCTTCGTCAATCCGATTCCTCAGGTCGCCACCATCAAGGTACTCCATGGCGATATGAGCGTGATCATCGCTGACGCCCAGGTCATAAATTCTGACGACGTTGGGGTGGTCCAACTCCGCGATCGTTTCGTATTCCTGCAAGAAGCGATCGAATGCGCCGATGCTGTCACCGTGCTCCGGCATCTGGCGTAACACTTTCAGCACGACCTGCAGGTGACTGGATTCGCGCTCTGCCAAATAAACACCGGAATGCTCTGTCGAACCCAGCTTGCGGATAAAGCGGTATCCCTTGATCAATGGATGAATGCCGATTTGCATGTCACCGACGAACAACGACTTTGTCGATGCGACACGCTCGTTGGCCAGCAGAACCTCGCCGATGCAAATGATCAACGAGTCGTGACGAATGTGATTACGCATGAAGAGTGCAGCCGGCTTCATGGCTTTTGCCTGTTCCTCATCGTCAGCCGTGCCGAAATAGATCACTGGGGGAAACTTTTTGCGCTTTAGAAAACGCTCCAGCACTTCGACACCATCGCGATAGTCGCCATGTTTGCTACCCAGCAGAATAATGTCGTTTCCGGCACCACCGAATTCATCGGGAAGATGGCCGGCTGCGGTGGGGTCGTAGGCGGTAATCACGGCGTCCGGCCAGTGCGTCGTAACATGGTGCATTAACAAGCTGCGAAACTCCGCCTGCTGGTCAATGATCATGAACCTGATGCTCATCGCGCTGTCCGCGTCCGGCCCACCTGCAGCGGGTGCAAGATTCTACAATGCGATGACGTTCGACTCGCGGTCGCGATTCGACTGGCGCTCCGCTTTCGCGGCGTCATTGCGACGTAGCTCGAGCTCATGCAAGTACTCGCTGGTAACATCTCCCGTGACATATTCGCCCGAGAAGCACGAGGTATCAAACTCGGTAATATCCGAATTACCGTGGCGAACCGACCGAATGAGCCCGTGCAGGTCCTGGTAGATCAGCTTGTCAGCGCCGATCAGCTTCTCAACCTCTTCGACGGTTCGGCCATTGGCAATCAATTCGGATGCCGCCGGCATATCGATGCCGTAGACGTTGGGGTAACGCACCGGTGGCGCCGCCGACGCAAAATAAACTTTTCGCGCGCCGGCCTCCCTCGCGAATTTTATGATCTGCTTCGACGTCGTCCCACGTACGATTGAATCGTCGACCAGCAGTACGTTCTTCTTTCGAAATTCAAGGTCAATCGCGTTCAATTTTCGACGTACCGACTTCTGCCGCTCCGCCTGGCCGGGCATGATAAAGGTACGGCCGATGTACCGGTTCTTGATAAACCCTTCGCGATACTTGACACCCAGGTGATAGGCAACCTGCAATGCTGAGGTCCTGCTGGTGTCGGGGATCGGGACAACAACGTCAATGTCGTGATCCGGGAACTCCCTGACGATCTTGCCGGCAAGCTCTTCACCCATGCGCAAGCGAGTTTTGTAAACCGATAGATTATCGAGAATCGAGTCGGGTCGTGCGAAATAGACGTATTCAAAAATGCACGGCGTATGGCGCACAACACCGGAGTAATCGTTGCAATGAAACGTGCCGTCATTTTCAATCACAACGCATTCGCCCGGATGCACATCTCGAAGCCTTGAGTACTGCAATACATCGAGCGCGACACTTTCCGACGCGACCATGGTCGACTTGCGGCCGTGCCGATCGCGCTCACCCAGTACCAGGGGACGAATACCGTTGGGGTCACGAAACGCCACGATGCCAAATCCGATAATCATAGCAACGACGGCGTAACCGCCCCTGCAGCGCCGGTGCAAGGCTTCGATTGCATCGAATACGTTTTGTGTCGTGAGCTTGCCGTTCACACGAACCTGCAACTCATGCGCCAAAACGTTCAGCAGCACTTCGGAATCGGAATTGGTGCTGAGATGGCGACGATCGTCGCGAGTTAGCAGGCCTGCCAGTTCGTCGTAATTCGTCAGATTCCCGTTGTGGGCCAGGCAGATGCCGTACGGTGAATTCACGTAAAACGGTTGAGCTTCGGAGGATTTCGAACCGCCAGCGGTTGGGTAGCGCACATGGCCGACACCAACGTTGCCGTCCAGCCTAAGCATGTGGCGATTGCGAAAGACATCCCGCACAAGGCCGTTGCTCTTGCGCATTTTGAGGCCACTTTCGTCGCCCCAGGTCACGATACCCGCCGCATCCTGTCCACGGTGCTGCATCACCGTCAATGCGTTGTAGATTGACTGGTTGACTGGCTCTGAGCTAACAATTCCGACGACGCCACACATAGTTTATCTCTACAATTCGGCCGGCAGTTCGACCGGCAGTGCTTCAGCCGGTTCATCCGGCACAATAAGTTCGTATCCCTTGGGCGCCATGACCTTGATCCAGTCGGCGACCGCCTCGAAATGCGGCAGCAGTCTCGACTTCAGCCACCAGTCATCGTTGTCGAATCCTGCGAATTGGCCGCCGATAACGAATAGGGCCGTCAGCAGAATTCCCCGCAGGATGCCAAACAGGGAGCCCAGCAAGCGGTCGAGTCCGCTCAAGACTGACAGGCGCACCAGCTTTGATATTCCCCAGCCGAGCAATCCGCCAATCGCCAAAACAACGCCAAAGACCAGCAATCGACCGAACCACATCTGCAGTTCTTCCGAACTCAGCCAGGAGTCTGAAACGTCACCCACAGCCGGTCCGAAATAAAGTGCGGCCCAGATCGCGATCACCAGGGTCGCGATCGAAATGGATTCCTTTACGAATCCGCGCACAAACCCAACAATGATGGAAATGGTCAGCGCAACGGCAATGATAATGTCGATGATGGCCATCGAAAGTGTGGTCTCAGTTTGGCACGGGCAAGATTGGCACGGATTCTAGCAGATCATTAAGGATGCGGTAGGACTTGTCCTTTGTGTCCGACTTTGGCCAACCGTGCCGCCATTTGCTCGGCCGATGCCCGATCTTTTTGCGGGCCGATCCGCACCCGGTGCAACTGGCCATTGGCCGTCGACAACTGGCTTAAAAACGCAGCGTAGCCCTGTTTGCGCAAATCTGCGGCCAGTTTCTCGGCATTCTCCTTGTTCGAGAAACTGCCGAGCTGCACCGCCCACATGCCGGTGGCCGACACTGCCGGTGGCGGAGCCTCATTGCTCACATGGGGTTCTGGCTTTGCCGGCTCTTTCGCCGGCGGCGTAGCGTCTACAACTGGCTCTGGCTCTGGTTTCTTTTCCACAACCGGTTCATCGGCAACCGGTTTTGCCTCGACTGGCGCGGTTTCGGTCACCGCCGGCGGCGTATTGGCCAGCGGAATCGGTTCGGAACGTTCACGATCCAGTACGACCGTCTTTGTATCCTGGTCCTCCTGACCGGGGAGCAAAATACGTTCGGTCGTCATCTCGCCCTCATCAGGCGGCCCGTCCAGGAAGATCGGGACAATCAGCACGACAAACGTGACGAGGACAACTGCGCCAATAATGCGTTCTTTCAAAGCTCTTTCCATCATGTTTTGTTTCGCCCATCGAAACCCAGGCATTCGGACACCGGGGCGACCGTAAAAAACGACCCCGTGACCAGTATTCTGTCATTTTCTGACGTGATTCGCCGCGCAAA
>JAUHYO010000236.1 GCA_030426325.1 Gammaproteobacteria bacterium
GCACGATCTCGCGGCCGGGACGTATGGCCGTGGTGTTCGCGCCTGCGGCAAAAGTAGGGGAAGTGCTTGTCGCCGAGAATCTACCTGTCGATATCGCTGCGATTAACGGTCCGGAAAATACTGTAGTATCCGGACACGCTCCGGTTGTGGACGCTGCACTAAAGGTATTTGCAGAGAACGATTGTGATGTTCGGGTGTTGGATATTCCCCATGCATTTCATTCCCGGGAACTGGACGCGATTGTCGAAGATTTTGAAATGCATGTGGACCGGATCGACATTGGTCTCCCGGCAACAGAATTTCTCTCAACAGTCACCGGAGATTTCCTTGGTGACAAAGTTGGACGAACAAGCCAGTACTGGAGGTCACAACTTCGTGACACCGTACAGTTTGCTGCGGCAATCTCATCGCTGGAAATAGACGAAAATACGATAGTCTTGGAGTTGGGCGCAAACCCGACATTACTACCGATGATCGCGTCCCTTACGACCGCCGATTGCGCGCTGGTCGCATCATTGTCGCGCGATAGCGATGATCTTCGGTCGGTCGCAAATGCAATATCGGCTATGCATACACGCGGCATCGAAATCGATTTTGACACGTATTTCAGGAGTCGCCTTGACGGCGGTCGTCCAAGGCCGGTCACGATTCCGGAATATCCGTTTGCCAGTACCTGTTATTGGTTACCCGATAGCCGGGCAAATTCATTGCCAGTCCCTGGCGAGAAGGTCTGGAATTTCGTTAAGAATGCAACTCATTTTGCCGCCGCGAGCGCTCCGATGGAATTGCGCGCGCACGAACTCGAAGAGTCGTGGGCGTTGCTGCGCGAATTGAGTAAGCGTTACATAGTCAATGCTTTGGTAGAACTTCAGCTTTTTGGTGCCGATGGTAAGAGCCTAACGATCGATTCCGCGATGCGTGTCGGCGGAGTTGAGGGTACCTACCGACACTTAGTGAAGCGCTGGTTTGATCTTCTATTAGCCGAGGGTGTAATCGTTCAGGACAGAACGTCCGGAGAATTCGCTGCTAGCACCGGGCTGCAGGTCGTCGATGTTGAAGGATTGCTTGAGACTCTGCGCAAACGCTACTCGTCTGAACCCTTCCTGATTGACTATCTGCAGCGGTGCGGAGAGATGCTGACAGATGTTGTTACTGGAAAAATATCAGCACTGGAAACGTTGTTTCCTGATGGAGATTCTTCGACCGCGGAACTGTTGTACACGGAGTTTTCGCCGTCACGCTACATCAGCAATATTGCGGCAGAAAGCATACTGTCGTTTGCTGCGGCGAGGGGTCGCCCCATCAGTATTCTGGAAATTGGTGCCGGCACGGGTGGAACGACGTCTCGAATTCTGCCGTCATTGCCACCGGGCTTTGGCCGCTACTATTTCACTGACATTTCGGACTACTTTCTGGCTCGGGCAGCTGAAAGGTTTTCCGAATACGACTTTGTGGACTACCGTCTGCTCGATATCGGCCAGAATGCAAATCAACAGACGTTCGCCGCGCACTCCCAGGATGTTATTGTCGCGACGAACGTGCTGCATGCGACGCCAGACCTGAGGCGAACCTTGCAGAATGTCGTTCGCTTGTTACGTTCAGGCGGTATCCTCGTGCTCTGCGAAGTGACTCGAGAATTGGATTGGTACGACATATCGACTGGCTTGATTGAGGGCTGGCAGGCGTTTGAAGATGACCTTCGCGATGACTCGCCGATCCTGAGTGCTGATGTCTGGGAGTCCGCCTTAAAAGATGCCGGCTTCGTTGAGGTCTTCTCGGTGCCGGGCAAAGACTCTCCGGCTTATTCTGTGGGACAAAACGTAATCGTCGGCCTGGCGCCGGAATCCGCCGATATCAGCGATGTGTCGTCAAATAGTTTGACGCTGTCTTCAGCGTCTGGAGTTTCGGAGGACCGGCAGCGACAGGACGAGTTCCTCGCCGATCTTGAATCCGCACCGGCGGCGGAGCAATTGGATCTCCTGGTCGATTTCGTGACCGACGTCGTTTGTAGGATTTTGCGAATGCCCCCGGAGTCAGCTCCCGGCGCCGATGCCGGCCTGTTTGACATGGGCATGGATTCACTACTTGCGTTGGACTTTCGCAGAAGGTTGGCAACGGCTCTGCGCCTGGACGCACCTCTGCCGGCAACCCTGATTTTCGATTGTCCGACCATCAGTGCAGTAGCGCGTTTCCTGAAAGCGCAAATATTAGATCTGCAGCCTGCAGGCAAATCGTCCGATGCGGGGGACCAGGAACCGATACTGGTGAAACGTTCGGTTCGGGATCGAATCCAGGATATGAGCGAAGATGATATTGAGGCCGCATTGCTGGCACGGCTAGAGTCACCGGGCAAGGACGGCTGATCGCGTGAGCAACGAAGACCAGAACAAGGACATGTCGCCACTGAAAAGAGCATTTATTGCTTTGGAGGAGGCGCATCAAACGATTCAGGAGCTGAAGCGAAATCGTCGCCAGCCGATTGCTATCGTTGGAATGGGCTGCAGGTTTCCGGGAGGGGCGACAAGCCCTGCTGCCTTTTGGCAGTTGTTGCACGAGGGCAAAGACGCGATTGGTTTGGTGCCCGCGCCTCGCTGGGGCGAAGAGCCACGTTACCCGAAGGGGCATCCCGCGAACGAGATTCGCGGCGGATTCCTGGATGCCGTCGATACGTTCGACGCGGAGTTCTTTGGTATTTCACCGCGCGAGGCAAATTGTGTCGACCCGCAGCAACGGTTGTTGCTGGAAGTCGCCTGGGAGGCGCTTGAGGATGCCGGAATTTCGCCACAAAGCCTCAGCGGTTCGGCAACAGGCGTCTACGTCGGTTTGTGCAAGAGCGACTATGGGGCCATGCAACGTGAATTAGGGGACGACGGCGGTCATGGCATGTACCCGCTGGCCGGCGGTGCGTTTAGCATGGCATCCGGCCGCCTTTCTTACTTTCTCGGACTACAGGGTCCGAGCATGACGATTGATACTGCATGTTCATCGTCGTTGGTTGCGTTGGGTTCTGCGTATCAAAGTCTGCAATTGAACGATTGTGATACCGCCCTGGTAGGCGGCGTTAGCCTGATGCTTTCGCCCGAAAATACCCTGTCTTACTCCAAAGCCGAAATGATGTCACCGGATGGTCGGTGCCGCACTTTCGATCAAAATGCGAATGGCTTCGTGCAAGGCGAGGGCTGCGGTGTCGTCGTATTGAAACGACTGGCGGACGCCGAAGCATCGGGCGATAACATTATTGGCGTGATTCATGCGGCAACGATCAATCAGGACGGACCCAGCAGCGGACTGACTGCGCCGAACGGCGAGGCCCAGGAAGCGCTGATTCGAAAAGCACTGTCAGAAGCGGGCCTGACTGCCACGGATATTGACTACGTCGAAGCACACGGCACCGGAACCTCGCTTGGTGATCCGATTGAAATGCGTGCGATTGCAGCGGCATTGTCGGACGGCCATGACAATCGGGCGCCATTGCGAGTGGGTTCAGTAAAGACGAATATCGGGCATCTTGAATCGGCAGCCGGCATGGCAAGCCTGATAAAAGTTCTACTGTCACTACGCCATGAATGCATTCCGCCGCACATCAATTTCAATGAGCCTAGCAGTTTCATCGATTGGGACAATATTCCGATACAAATACCTACAAACCCGGAAAAGTGGCCGCGGCAGGCAGCACCACGCTTTGCCGGTGTCAGCGGATTCGGGTTCAGTGGGACGAATGTTCATGTCATCGTCTCCGACTATCAAGCCGCATCCGGGCCGGACTCGCCGCAGGGCCTGGAATTACCCGGTATCCTGGCGTTGTCAGGACGTTCGGATGCCGCGCTGCAGGCGGAAACGGAAAATCTTGCGGCTTACCTCGACCGTAACCCGGACGTTTCGGTTGGCGAACTCATTCGCAGCCAAAACGTCGGACGTTCGCACTTTCCTGCCCGATTGGCGATTGCGGTAGAGTCGATTGTTGACCTCCGTGCGGCGTTGGATTCGATTCGATCGGGCGGATCCGTTCCTACTGCGGTTCGAAATATCCGGCGCAGCGCCGCTGCGCCGAGGGTCGCAATGCTTTTTACTGGCCAGGGATCCCAGTTTGCGACAATGGGCCGTGAGTTTTACAGGCGCCTGCCCGTCTATCGCGAGGCCTTCGATGAATGTGATGCCTGTTTTGCCAAGCACCTTGCGACACCACTCACCGAGCTATTGTACGGCGACAGCCAACAGGATCTCGATGCCCTGCTGGAAAACACCGAGTGGCAACAACCGGCACTGTTCGCGTTCGAGTACGCAGTAGCAAAGGTTTGGCGCCACATTGGCGTGGTCCCGACAGCGGTCGCCGGTCATAGCCTTGGCGAGTACGTAGCGGCTTGCGTGGCAGGACTTCTTTCGCTGGACGATGCCTGCAGGTTGGTTGCTGCCCGTGGCCGACTGATGCAGGCATTGCCGGCGGGTGGTGCGATGCTGGCTGTCGGTGCGGCTCATCATGACGTCCTCGATTTTGTTGCAGAAGAGAACGGTGAAATTTCGGTGGCGGCGATCAATGGTCCGGTCAACACTGTATTGTCTGGGGTGAAATCGTCTATTGATCGTATCGCCGAAAAGCTTCAGAAGCGCGGTACGAATTGTACGCGTCTGAACGTCTCGCACGCATTTCATTCGCCGCTGATGGAGCCGATGTTGGCGGAGTACGAGAGAGAGCTTGAAACAACCGAATTTGGCAGTTTAAGTCTGTCGCTCGTTTCTAACCTCAGCGGCAAACCGGCCACGACTCGGCAAATGGCCGACAAGCGATACTGGTTGCAGCATATCGTCAACCCGGTACGGTTCGAAGAATCGATCGATGCCCTGCGTCGTCGTGGTTGCGAAGTATTTATCGAAGTTGGGCCGCATCCAGTGTTGACAGCGATGGGGAAGGCTTGTGCAGACGACGAAAACCTGACGTGGATCAGTACGTCCTTGCGGCCAACCGACAATCACCGTGACGATCCTTTGGCGACGCTGGCGATGGCGGTAGCCAGATACTATGCGTCAGGAGGCGAAGTCGATTGGGCGCAGGTCTATGGACAGAGCCGACCACTGAGTCATGCATTGCCCACGTACCCGTTTCAGCGCACCCGGTTTTGGTTTAGAGATACGCGGGTAGAACGCAGCCGCTACCAGAATCGTGAGCATCCGTTGCTTGGGCACCGAATTTCGACGCCATTGCATGCTGGACTTTATGAGAATGAGCTAAGAATTGGCGATCTGGACTACGTCGACGATCACGTTGTCCATGGAACAACCGTGCTACCGGCAACTGCGATAATAGAAATGAGCTTGGCAGCGGCGCTGCGTTCCGGAATGCCAATGCCACAGATTAAACAATTG
>JAUHYO010000237.1 GCA_030426325.1 Gammaproteobacteria bacterium
CGGCGCAAAACGTGTGCCAGTAGCAGATGGAGAAACGCAGATGCTCGCGCATGGTCTTGTTGCCGACGACACGATCCGCATCGTAGGCTTTGAATGCCAGCGGGTTATCGGATTCCGGGCCTTCGTACTCTATACGTGATATGCCAGGAAAGTATTCGCGGTTGCCAATCCAGGGTCGCACACTCATGTTCTTGCTCCGTCTGTTTCGAATAGTGGTGCCACGCCCGCTACCGCCTGCCGGTAGGCAGCGTAGCCGTCGGCATAGCGATCGGATGTGGTTTCGTCGGGCATGCAGGCGAGATCCGGCTGCCGCTCGATGTGTTCACGGGTTACGTCGCCGATCTCGCGACCGGAATCCTGTTGGCGTTCCAGTACCCACAGTGCTTGCAGCGCAGCACCGAAAGAGGCGCCTTCGTCCTGCGTGAGCCGTACGACCGGCAGCCGGAAAACATCGGCCACGATCTGGCGCCAGGCTCGACTGTTGGCGCCGCCTCCGGTCAGCACAATTTCCGATGCCTCGATGCCCAGGCGTCGCAGTTCGTCGAGACCAAATCGCAGCCCGTAGGTTGCGCCCTCAACCGTCGCCCGCAACAGGTGTCCTTTCTCGCAGTTTTCCGGATTGAGCCCCAGCACGCTCGCACTGGCGCGGGGCAGGTTCGGCGTACGTTCGCCGGTAAAAAACGGCAGGACAATCAGTCCGTCGGAAGTGGCCGGTACGGCGTCGATGGCAGCGTCGAAGCCGGCGTTGTCGATAGCCAGCGGCTGCTTCATCAACTCGGTGGCAAGCGTGCAGTTCATTGTGCAAAGAAGAGGCAGCCATCCACCGGTCGAGCTGCAAAACGATGCAATATTGCCTTGCGGGTCGACGATCGGTCGATCTGCGTAAGCGAACAGCGTTCCTGACGTGCCAAGGCTCATCGTCAACTGGCCCGGCACGACGTTGCCGGTGCCGACCGCCGCCATCATGTTGTCGCCACCGCCCGGTGCTACCGGGACACCGGCTGGCAGGCCGAACTCCTGGGAGAACTGAGCCGTGGTATGCCCGATGACCTCCCCGGATTCAACCAGCTCCGGCAGGCAGTCGGACAGGTCCTGCGACGGCTCGACGGCTCGCAGCAACTCACGGCTCCAGCGGCGAGTCCGCACATCGAGTAAGGCCGTGCCTGATGCGTCGCCGTATTCCATCACCGCGCGCCCCGTCATGACGAAATTCAGGTAGTCGTGCGGCAACAGCACATGCGCCATGTTTCGATACTTCTGCGGATGATGCTTTCGCAACCAGCGAATCTTCGGGGCGGTGTAGCCGGTCAGCACCGGGTTTCCCGCAAGCTCGATGCAGCGCTCACGGCCACCGCACGCTTCCATGATCTCGTCTGCTTCCTGCTGCGTCGACGTATCGCACCAAAGTTTTACAGCGTGCAAGACCTCGCCATTACTGTCTATCGGCACGAAACCGTGCTGCTGCCCGGAAACCGCAACAGCGCGCGCCGACATGCGGATGCTTTCACTAACCTGCTGAAGTGCCTGTTTCAACGCAACCAGCCACCAGCTTGCTTCCTGTTCGGCCCGACCGCTTGCATCCCGCATGACGTCGAGCGGTGCAGATGCCGATGCGACAACTTTGCGAGCTTTGTAGTCATAAAAGACAACCTTCAGGCTTTGTGTGCCGAGATCTATGCCGAGTGTTGTATCCATCGCGTGTCGTCCGGGTCCCTTAACTAGTTCGGCAATTGACGAATCATTGGATTTCGAAAATAAACACGACTGTCGGCGCCAACAGACTCCAGACCGATCGTGCCGCGGTAGAGGCTTGCAGGTCCTTCGGCATTGGCGGGTTCGGTAAATTCGTTGACGGTTTCACCATTTACTTTTACCGTAATTTTTTTGCCATCTACCTTGATGTAATAAGTGAACCATTCGTTATCCGCGTGGGTTGCAGTCGTGACTTCGCTTGCTCCAACCAGGCTGCCGGTCTTGCTCTCGCCGGCGCGGCTGGCATTGATCTGGGCTTCATAACCAAATGTCGGGCGTCCGTCTTCTTTGTAACGGGTATGAAAATAAACGCCCGAAGCTGACCCGGGATAGGTATAGACATCAACCTTGAATTCGAAATTCTTGAAATCACCGCCGTCAACTGGCCCTGCGTAAAACAGGTTGCTCTGCGGCCCCTCGACAACGATGGTATTTGAATCCACATCGAGGAGTGCGCCATGCTTTGGCATACGCAACAATCGTGTCGCCTCATCAGGGACCAGTCTGAAAGAGTCGGTACCCATGTTCTGTTTGGTGGGCCAGACATCCTCGCCTTCCCACCATTTCAGCTCACCCCAGTTCGTCGTCTGGCTAGCGCGCCAGCCGTTGAGCGTCCCCGCTTGCCAAAGGGCATTCCACCCCAGTCCGCGCTCGCCCGAATAGCCTTCCGCGGGGTTGCCATTGTCGTCAAGCTTACCGGCTGCCCATAGCAGGCCAGCCGCAACCAAATTTAAATTCACATCGGAGCCCATGGTCACATTGTGGTGACCCAGCGTGCTGCTAAAGACTCGAACCCCTTCGTATTCATGAGTCCAGGCTATCGGGAAAAATTCAGCAGCTTCCGCGGCGTAGGCACGTGCAAGCGGGGTCGCATTGTCGTTAAGCTCGATAGGCATATACAGCTCACCTTCGGGAGTCCGCCAGGTCCCGGGGAAATTGGCCATAATCGGATGATTCGGTTCGAGCGCTTCTACTGTAAATGGGACACGAACGACTTCATGCTGATGAGAGACGGCTCCGGTAAAGTTGTACCACTCCGGGGAAGTCGTTCGATGCAGGTGCATCGGGCAGTGCAGCAGTACGGCAGGCACCTGATGCTTGGCATGGGCAGCCATGATCTTTTTAACATGTTTAGCATCACCCATATCAAGATTGCAGTTATTGTATAAAACCAGATCAAACTTCTGCGCCCACTCATCGGTTAACTGGCTTTCAAACTTGAAATGCATATCCTCTTTGCTTTCACCCTCGTTATGATCGATGGTGAACTCAATATTTCCGATGCGATCAGTCAACCCCTTTTCGAGCTGTTGCTTTTGGGTATAGTAGTCATGAAAAGGCCCACCACCGGTAATCATCAGAACTTTCAGCGGATCGGAATTCTCTGAGGCAGCCATTGAATGGTCGGCCAAGAATCCAACAGAAATCATTGCCGCTAAAAATGCGAGCGATGCCTTCTTACCTGTATGGGTGAACTTTTTCATAATATGACCTTTTCTTATTACTGGTCCGACAAAAGTCGAATCATCGGATTGCGAAAATAAACACGGCTGTCGGCGCCCGCGGACTGCAGAGCGATCGTGCCCTGATCTAGTCGGGCCGGCCCATCGACGTCTGCAGGTTCGGTGAATTCGTTGACCGTCTCACCATTCACTTTTACCGTGACTTTCTTGCCGTCAACCTTGATGTAGTAGCTGAACCACTCGTTATCGGCGTGCGTGGCTGTATTCACCTCGCTGACACCAACCAGGCTGCCGGTCTTGCTTTCGCCCGCGCGGCTGGCATTTATTTGAGCTTCATAACCAAAGGCAGGTGTTCCGTCCTCTTCGTAATGGGTATGAAAATAGATCCCTGACGCGGACCCGGGGTGAGTATAGACATCGACCTTGAATTCGAAATTCTTGAAGTATCCGCCAGCGATCTCACCGTCATAGAACAGACTTCTTTGATCGCCCTCAACAACCAGGGTGTCGCCGTCAATTCGGAACGATTTTCCGGCGGTGGCATTGTCCATCGTCGGCCAAATCAGCTTTGGTTTACCGCCCCTACCCGACCAGGAAGCTGCCGTCCAATCCGTGACACCGCCGCTTTCGATCCAGCCGTTGAGTGAATCATCCAGGAGAGAGATCCACCCAAGCCCACGTTTGCCTTCATAGCCCTGCGCCGGCGAACCATCGTCTTCAAGTTTTCCTGCCGCCCAGAGCACGCCCGATGCAACAAGATTCAAATTCACATCCGAGCCCATCGAAACGTTGTGATGCCCCAGTGAACTGGTGAAAACACGTATGCCTTCGTATTCGTGCGTCCAGGCCGTTTCCGTGTAGGCGCGCGTCTCTACCGAATAGGCGTGAGATAGCGCAGTGGCATTATCGTGTAAATCAATGATCAGATATAACTCGCCGGCAGGCGTCCGCCAGGAACGAGGATAGTTCTTCATGATCGGGTGTTGTGGACGCAGAACCTCGATTGTGTATGGCGAGGTATTCGGGTGATTTTCTCTCTCGTGGACGTAGGAGAGAGCGCCGGTAAAATCCCACCAGGCATCCGCTGCATCGCCCTCTGCATATTGATAGAGATGGATGGGGCAGTGAAGCATGACGGCTGGTACTTGATGCTTGACGTGCTCGGCGATGATGCCTTTCACATAGCCTTCATCTTTTACATTAAGATTGCAGTGGTTGTAGATAACAACATCGAACTCTGCCGCCCAATCATCATTCAAATGACGCGAGAAAAAGAAATCAGTTGACTCAAAGGTATCCGTATCCCGACCTTCATAGTCGGTTGTTATTTCGACATTCGAAAGTCGTTCCATGAGACCTTCTCTAATCTGGTCCTTTTGCGTTTCGTAGTCGTGCCAAGGCCCACCGCCTGTGATCATCAAAATCTTCAATGGATCTGCGTTCTTCTCTGCAGCGTACAAAGGCAGGCTGCCAGAAAAAATTAACATCAAAATGGAAAGGAGGATTTTCTTAGACATCATAATTTATTGGACCCTTGCTTCTTACCTCGTAGATTGAGTCGCATCTTTGTTGAGCTCAATGCTGACAAAACGTGCTGAACCGGAGCGCGACGAGCTCGCCAGAACACCTTGTTTCGGCGTGACTTGAATAATCAATATCCAAGCATCCCGCCAACTTTATTGACCTTCTGATTCTGGCGAGCCAAATGAATCCCCCCCCTGCCAATATCCTATGTTGCAAGCGAACGATTTCGCGCGTCGCCGCTTGCTACGACCACAACATACTGTCGTCCATCAGTTTCGTCGCTGGAGGAACTCGAAATGCCTAGTGCATCCAGCACCGATTTCAGCACCGGGTGTTTGAATCTCCATTTCTACCCACCCGAGATGTTCTCCGAATGGGTAGGACCCACAATTATTAATCCGGCAATTGACGAATCATCGGATTGCGAAAGTAAACTCGGCTGTCGGCGCCCACGGATTGCAAGGCGATCGTGCCGCGGTGGAGCCTGGCCGGTCCATCGACATCTGCAGGTTCGGTGAATTCGTTGACCGTCTCACCATTCACTCTTACCGTGACTTTCTTGCCGTCAACCTTGATGTAGTAGCTGAACCACTCGTTATCGGCGTGCG
>JAUHYO010000238.1 GCA_030426325.1 Gammaproteobacteria bacterium
GAAAGAGACTCCGCTCGACGCAGGTTTGTACGAGAACGGACGCCGTCGCACTAAACGGACGGCAAACCGTCCACGAAGTCGGCCATACGTTTTAGCAACGCCTTGTCCGGCAATTCACCAAATCCAGCTCCGAGATTGTCCAGCATGTGATGCGGCTTGCTGGTTGCCGGTGTTACCGCAGTAACTGCCGGGTGCGCCGCTGCATACTTGATGAAGAACTGTGCCCAGGACTTGATGCCGATTTCGGTGGCCCAGTCCGGGATCGGGCGGTCACCAACGCGACTCCAGAGCCGCGAGCGGCCGAAAGGCAAATAGACGAGCACGGCAATCCCGCGGTCCTTGGCGATCGGGAAAATTTCCTGCGCAGCGTTTCGATTGTCAACGGCGTAGTCAACACCAATGAAGTCCAATGGCTCATTTTTCATCGCCGCGGCAAGATCTTTGTAGCGGCTGTCGCCGGTATAGGTCGTGCCAATGTAGCGAATACGCCCTTCTGCTTTCTGTTCTTTCAGGATTGCCATCTGCGTCGGTATGTCAGCCAGGTTGTGTACCTGAACGAGATCGATCGGGTCCTTGCCAATGTAGTCAAACGAGCGCTCAAGCTGGGCGCGTGCTTCGGCCGGGTCGGCCGAGTTGCCGCCACGCGGCACGACATTAAGCTTGGTCGCCCAGAACACCTTTTCCGTCGCACCCAGCTGCTGGATGACCCGGCCGGCCACCTCTTCGGATTCGCCGTAACTCGGTGCGGTATCAAATACACTGCCACCATTGTCCAGCAGCGACTTGATGACAGCCTGCAGCTGCTCGATTTCGCCACCTTCCGCCAATTGTCGAAAACTTGCGGAGGATCCCAGGCCCACGATCGGCAGCTCTTCGTTAGTCTTCGGAATCTTGCGCTTGATCCACTTTTCGCCCGGCATGGCCTGCAAAAGGCCAGCAGGCAGTGTGGTTGCCGCACCGGCCAGCATTGTGTACTTGAGACAATCGCGTCGGGAAATCATTGGTCACTCCTTGTTGAACAGGATTCGGGTCCGGTTCGATTCTAAACAAATTGTTATGAAGACGCTCAATCAGGCTTTCCCGGTCATCGACATTCATTGGACCGCCAAAGTGTAAACTATGTTACCGGGCGCTTCGCGCAGCTACACAAATCCTTCAGCATTTCTACAGCCGGGCTCCATGGAGCCCCTGCGGTTCCCTTGCCATCCTTGTCGGCGATCAAGTAGCCGGTGACCTGACCGTTCGGCTCGGCACCGGGAAACAATGGAGGATACAGAAGTGAACCAGTTGAATAGAGTTGTTGGAATCGCGATCACATTGTTGATTGGACTATTTCTAACACAGAGTGCGGCATACGCCCATAGCGACAAGGATCAGAAGACCAAGGCTCGTCCCGGCCGAATTGTCGGTATTTATGACGTCGATGTCGTGGTCGCAGATTGCTCCACCGGGGCAACTCTCGCCACGTTCCGGGCCATGCACAAGTATGAGTTTGGCGGTACCGGACAGATCGTCCCTTCAACAAGCCCGATCGCCCTTTCGGAACACTCGATGATCTGGAGCCACGTGCGGGGCAATGACTACCGGAGCGCCGCCAAGATGTTTCGTTTTGATCCGGCTGGAAACAATATTGGCTGGATTGTCATACGAAACGATGTTTCGATAAGTAACAACTCCAGCAGTTACTCCGGCTATGGCGTTGCGGAGATATTCAATTCCGACGGCGTCATGCTCGGCGCAAGTTGTCCGTCGTTTAGCGGTAACCGCTTTACTGGCGAGTGGTAAACGGACGGGAGTCGACCTCGATGACTTGAAACAGCCTCGCGGCTGTTTCAAGTCATCGGGCTTCGCGGCTGCGCCGCTTCGGTTCAGAACGCTGACGCGTTTTGTCGAACCAGAGGGTCTCATCGCAGGCCAGACACAACAAACGACAAAGGGTCCCCGTTGGGGACCCTTTGTCGTTTGGCGCGCCCGGAAGGATTGATTCAGATCGGCTTGGGCCGATCTTCACCCCTGCGGGGCGCCTTCGGCGTCAAAAACGCTGGCGCGTTTTGTCGAACAGAGGTCCTCATCTCAGTCCTGACACCCAAAATACAAAAAGGCCCCGTAAAGGGGCCTTTTGGTATTTGGCGCGCCCGGAGAGATTCGAACTCCCGACCGCCTGGTTCGTAGGCGTATACGCCACGAACCGTTTTCTTTTAAATCAATAAGTTAGATGGCCCGCCCTCATCCTTATCGCCGCCAAGAGCCGCCGAGAACCGAGAATCGCCGCCTCAACGCTACGTCTTAGCCTTGAATGTCTAGCGACGGAACCGGGCCGAGTCACACGAAATCTGTTGCGTTAATAATGCGTATCCCACACTCGCGCAATTCCTCATCCGTAGGGTCGCCAGCGTTGCATACTTCGACGGCGCGATCGCAACGTACTCGATAGTTAAGTCTCGTTGCCATATACACCGTAGTTTTCCACCGGTGGTTGCGGCGCACTGTTTCCACCAGACTGGCCTCGACGCAGGCGCAGCGCCTCCCAGTACTCGATTGCCTGTTTGTCAAGCTGCCGAAACGCCTCTGGACCGAGCCAGTCGTTAACGGATAGTGCGTATAAGGAACCATTATGTCAGGCGCGAGACCGTCGGAGCGAGCTGAAACCGGGCCGCTGAGGGCAGATCCAGGCGACCATCCGGCGGAGCCGGTCCGACCCCTTCTGGTTCAGGCGCGTGAATCTTGCCCTTTCACCCGGAAATGCCGGCGCATCGCCGCACAAGCCAAAAACCACCCGTCCCTGCACGGTGGCCCGGGTGGTGACGAACAGGACAAAGCGGTCAGACCAGGCGATCGCCCTTCGGCGGTGCGCGACTCGGATGTGCCGGATCGACAGGCTCCACAGTATGGCGGAGATGTTCCAGAATCCGCTCGATGACGGCGGGTTGCTCGATGCTGGCGATGACGCGCAAGCGGCCGCCGCATTGCCGGCAGGTCTCGATGTCAATGGTAAAGGCGGTCGTCCTGATCAACAAAGTTCTCGGCAATTTTGCCTAAACTCAATGCTTCCGGATTGTTCGGTCCTTCGACTCTGCCAACCGAGCGTAGAGTGTCTTCCTACTAATGCCCAACGAAGCCGCGGCTGCACTCTTGTTCCCACCCGCATTTTCGATAGCAACGTGAATGTCGTCTTTAGTGACTGAACGCGATGGCATCGATTTTGCGCTCGCGCCTGGATTTCCATCGTCAGGAATAAAATGGTCGCCCCGCAGCACCGGTCCGCCCTCCAAGATGGCCGCACGAGCAATTACCTGGCGCAACTCCCTGATGTTTCCTGGCCAACTGTGTCGCGCCATCATCTCTTCAAATCTCGCATCTATCGAAAGGGCGGGAATTCGAAGCTCAGATGCAGTTTTCTGGAGAAAGGCACTGACCAAGACAGGTAAATCGCCAATTCGTTCTCTTAGTGGCGGAATGCGCAATGTGATCGTACTGAGTCGGTAGTACAGATCGGACCTGAACCTTCCGTCATCGACGAGATCGCTTAAGGATAAATTAGTCGCCGCTATTACTCGTACATTGACTGGAATAGGCTTGTCCGCACCGACTCGAACCACTTCACGTTGTTGCAATACTCGGAGCAACGCAACTTGAGCTTCGGCACTAAGGTCTGCGATTTCGTCGAGCAGAAGTGTCCCACGATTTGCCAGTTCAAATTTACCAATCCGACGCCTATCGGCTCCGGTAAACGCACCACGTTCGTGCCCAAAAAGCTCACTTTCAAGAAGACCGGAAGGAATCGCACCACAGTTCAAGGTAATAAAAGGCTGACGGGCTCTAGGACTCAAATCGCATATAAGACCAGCGGCGAGTTCCTTTCCGACTCCCGTTTCTCCTTCTACCACCACGTTTGCATCGTACGGTGCTACTCGTTCAATCATCGACACGAGGTGCTGAAATGCCGAAGAACGACCCACCATCTCTTTTCGGTTTCGCTCGCCGAGATCATGTTCGGTTGATCGCAGCGTCTTGCACCGCCGGACAAAATTGGCTGTAATCGCATGCACCGGTAGACGTTCGAATACTGAGCCTCCAGCGACACCGTCGACGTTCGCATGACGCAGAAGAGTTCCAAAATCCTCAATATCAGTAAACGGGCCACCATAAACCAGGCAGAGCGGACGCGATTCCGATGACTCTTCAATTGCGGCAATCATGGTTCGTATATGCAGTAACGCATCTTGCAGCTTATCGTCACGCCCGCCCAGCTCAAATTTTAAGGGTGTCAAACCAGCATTAATAATATAGGCATCGACGTGCACATTCGAAAATCGGTGGATATCCTCGACACTTAGAACAAAGGCGAAGGTTGCAAGACCCTTTAATCGTGCACGCTGAAGTAGGTCGATCTCGGATTGCAGGCCGAGGCCATCATCTTCAATAGCGGCACGAATGTTGCCGTCCATAAATCCGATTGTTGGCCAATTCGTGATTCCGGAAACACCCATCGATTTCAATTGGAGAAGCCATTCGTCAATATCAACTGTGGGGTCGCTCGCCATTACGCCCGCAACAACCGGAAGTCCCTTGGCATTCGGCAAAATATGCTGCCTGAGCAACTCTTTGGTTTGCTGATTAGCATTGCCGTAGGCCAGAAACGATGCCAGTGAACCGTGGCCGAGACTTCTATACAAGCCGGCATTAAGCGCAAGTAGCAGGTCAGCACCTCCTTCATGCACATTGTGGGCAATTTGACCCGATCCAGCTGCGACGGCAAGTACCGGTGATCCGGTTTGTTGAAATTCACGTGCCAACTTACGCACAAGACTGTGCATTCAAGCTTACTCCCACAATCAGAATTCGATGACTAACCTTAGAGTATCAGGCCACGTCTTCGGATTCTAACAAAGTGGAATGCCCGGTCATTCTTCAAACAACATCGATGCATACTTAACCTCTGAATACAGAGATCGATACGCCTTTATGCTCAAGACTGAACTTTTTCGGTGCTAGATTTAACCCTCCGTTCGCCCAAGAGAGACGACACTACGACACCAAACACCAAAGCCCAGAATGGTGAACTAATACTGAACAAGGAAAATTTGCTCATGGCGACAACCAAAGCTACAAATGCGCCAACCTGGCAGTCTAGTTTTTTAGAAAAACCCTGTTGCAACGCCGTAATCAGTACACTGATCATAGCCAGACCTGCCACGACTCCGATAAGCTCTCTCGGCAGTGCCAAAACCAACGGCACGGCCACTCCGGATAACAATCCAAATGCTCCGAAAAGCAGGCCGAACACGATTGCCGCTCCATAACGCAACTTGGGGTCGTCGCCCGCCTGTTCAGATGAGCAAAT
>JAUHYO010000239.1 GCA_030426325.1 Gammaproteobacteria bacterium
GGAAGAACCTCCCGGTCCATCGGACCGAACCCGATCAAATTTGCACAAAATGAATGGCGTTCATGTCTCGCCTGTCGACCAGACGAGCGGCGCCATCCTGCGTCGTACGGCGCCGAAATTCTGCCTGTCCGAACGTTCCGCTGCCTTTCTTGCAGAGTTTTACCCTGACGCAACCCGCGACAACTGGAACGACTGGCGCTGGCAGAACCGCAATCGCGTGCGCACACTGGCCGACCTGGCCAGGATGATCGAACTTTCGGACGAAGAGTCCGAGGCGATTAAACGTCACACAGGCGCGTTGCCGGTGGGCATTACGCCGTACTACGCGAGCTTGCTTGATCCCACGAACGCCTCGCAGGGTTTACGTCGCACAATCGTGCCCGTACTTGGTGAGTATCTGACCTCGCGTGGTGAAAACGAAGATCCGCTGGGTGAAGATACTCACAGCCCGGTACCGGGTCTCGTGCACCGTTACCCGGACCGCGTCCTGTTGCTGGTCACCAATTTTTGCTCGGTCTATTGTCGCTATTGCACCCGCGCGCGCATGGTCGGTGCCGCCGGCGAGCGCAGCGTCCGGAAAGGCGATATCGAACAGGCGCTCGACTACATCGAGCGAACCAAAGCCGTTCGCGACGTACTGATTTCAGGCGGCGACCCGCTGAGCCTTGACGATGACCGGCTTGAGTACATTCTGAAACGCCTTCAGAAGATTCCGCACGTTGAATTCATTCGTATTGGCAGCAAGCAGCCGGTCGTTCAGCCCATGCGCATTACGCCGGAGCTGACGCGCATCCTGAAGCGTTGCCATCCATTGTGGATGAGCCTGCATTTTACGCACCCGGACGAGCTGACACCGGAAGTGGCCGAGGCTTGCAGCCGACTGGCCGACGCCGGCATACCGCTGGGAAGCCAGACCGTTCTGCTGAAGGACGTCAACGACGATATCGATACGCTGAAGACGCTGATGCACGGTTTGCTCAGGAATCGCGTAAAGCCCTACTATCTTTATCAGTGCGACCCGATCTCCGGTTCCGCGCATTTCCGTACACCCGTTTCAAAAGGCGTCGAACTCATTCGCGGGCTCCGAGGCCATACTACTGGCTATGCGGTACCGACCTTTGTCGTCGACGCTCCAAACGGCGGCGGAAAAATTCCGATTTCACCTGACTACGTCAGCGGCTACGACGGCGACGACCTGCTGTTGCAAAGCTATGACGGCGGCACCTATCGCTACCCGGATTCGGGGCAGCGCCTGCTACGAACCACGGAATCCTGAACATGAAGAATGGTGAAATTTCAGTCGGTCTGACTTACGACCTGCGCGATGACTACCTCGCGGAGGGATACAGCGAAATCGATACGGCCGAGTTTGACCGTGCCGATACCATCGAGAGCATCGATGCGACACTGACCAAACTCGGTTACAAAGTCGACAGGATCGGCAACGTCAAGGCATTGGCAGCACGGCTGGTCAGGGGTGATACCTGGGACATCGTGTTCAATATTTGCGAAGGCCTGCACGGCATCGGGCGTGAAGCACAGGTTCCCGCCTTGCTGGATGCGTACCAGATCCCGCACGTATTCTCTGACACGCTGGTCTGTGCATTGACGCTTCACAAGGGCATGACCAAAGACGTTGTTCGCTCCGCAGGCGTTGCAACACCTGACTATGCGGTTGTCAATGACCTCAGCGACATCGCAAAGATCACCTTGCCGCTGCCTCTGTTTGCCAAACCCATCGCCGAGGGAACGGGCAAGGGTGTCAGCGCGCAATCCAAAATCAACAGCCTTGCCGAGCTGCGGAAGGTTTGCCGAAAACTGCTCGGCGATCATAAGGGCCAGCCCGTGCTGGTCGAACGCTTTCTCCCGGGTCGTGAATTTACGGTCGGTATCATTGGCACCGGACGGAAAGCGCGCGCGTTGGCAACAATGGAAATTGTCCTGCTTGAAAACGCGGACGCCGAAGTCTATTCCTACCGCAACAAGGAAGAGTGCGAGGAACTGGTTCAATACCAGTTGCTTGGTCCCGGACGTCTTCGTCAGGAAGTTGAATCACTGGCCGTACAGAGCTGGCGAGCACTCGGTTGCCGTGACGCAGGTCGAATCGACATTCGACTTGACGAATACGGCCAACCGCAGTTCATCGAAGTCAATCCGCTGGCGGGCATTCATCCGGAACACTCTGACTTGCCCATTATGGCTGCCAAGAAAGGTGTCTCTTACAACGTGCTGATCGGCAGAATCATGTCGTCGGCGATGCAACGAATCGGACGAGTGACCAAAGCAGAATCTGTAGCGGCCTGATGTCCAGATTCCGACAATCTGTGCTGGTCCTGCACGAGTCAATCGGCGACGACGCACGGGCAGATGAAGTCGACACACTCGAGCAAGCGCAGTATGTCGCCGGTGTCATGCGCGAGCTTGGCTGGTCGGCGAGTTGCATAGCAACCAACCTCGACCTCGCTACGACCATTGCCACCGTACGGGAGAAGAACCCGGCGTGCGTATTCAACCTGGTTGAATCACTGAACGGTGACGGCTCACTGGTCCACATCGTACCTGCAGTTCTGCGATCAGCCGGCATTCGATTCACCGGCTCTGACAGCGACGCGACATTCCTTTCGTCGCACAAGTTGCTGGCCAAGCAGGTGATGCGCCTGAACGACATTCCGACACCGGTTGCCTTTCAACCGGGCGAACCGAAGCCTGCATTGAATTCAACCTGGATCGTCAAGTCGGTCTGGGAACACGCGTCACTGGGCCTGGATGACGGTTGCGTCGTCAACAGCCTGTCGGCCGCAAGGGCGCGAGTCGATCATTGCCGTGCACAGTTCGGCGGCAACTGGTTTGCCGAACAATTTATTGACGGGCGCGAGTTCAACGTCTCGATTCTGGAGATTGACCGAAAACCCAGAGTCCTGCCGATTGCCGAGATGACTTTCATAGACTATCCGCGCGACAAACCGAAAATCGTCGGTTACGCGGCGAAATGGGATGAACGCGCACCGGAGTATTCCGCGACATCACGTTCTTTTGTTGAATTGCCGCGTACTGAATACACGGCGATCGTCGATGTCGTCCAAAAATGTTGGAGTGCCTTTAACATGCGCGGCTATGCCCGAGTCGACATCCGGCTGGACGCCAATGGCGTGCCCTGGGTACTCGAAGTCAATGCGAACCCCTGCCTGTCACCCGACGCCGGCTTCGCGGCGGCCTGCCACGAGGCATCGATTACCATGCCGGCTGCCATTGAACACATCGTAGCCGCAGCAGTGCATTAAGACGTGTTTCGAATCCACAAGATATTTGATGTTACGACGCCGACGAACCGCCAGCTCCTGAGCCAGGTGCAGGCGATGCTGCGCATTCAGTTCGACGGCCTGAGCGAAAAAGACATTGCCAAGTTGCCCGCGCAACTTGCCAATCCATTGAAGTACCGGTTTCGTTCAATTTTACTGGTCGCCGAAGACGCGCACGCCGTAGTGCGCGGTTTCGCGATGCTCTTGCACGCGCCTGACCTCGGGTTTTGCTACCTCGACTATATTTGCGCGGGCCGCGGTGAAACCGGCGGCGGTATCGGGGGAGCGTTGTATTCCCGCGTCAGGGAAGAGGCCTACCAGCTGGACGTGGTCGGCATTTTTATGGAGTGTCTTCCCGATACCAAGGAGCTGTCGCCCGATCCCGCCATTCGCAAACAAAACGCGGCGCGTCTTCGGTTCTACGAACGTTTCGGTGCGCGCCCCTTGGCCAATACGGCGTACGAGACGCCATTAACCGAAGATGCCGTTGATCCACCGTTTCTTGTTTATGACGGCCTGGGCCAGACAGACCGCCCGCTTCGCCGTGAAGCAATGCAGAAGATCGTGCGTGCCATCCTGGAACGCAAGTACAGTAACTCCTGTTCGCCGGAGTATGTCGACATGGTCGCACGCTCCATCAAGGATGACCCGGTCGTGCTGCGCGAACCACGCTATTCGCGTGCAGACGAAAAACTGCAGGATGAAAAACCGAAGCCCCATCGCATCGCGTTGATCGTCAACGATCAGCATTCGATACATCACGTCAACGACCGGGGGTACGTCGAGGCACCCGTGCGCATTCCGGTGATAACCGACGAGCTTGCCAAGACCAAAGTCTTCGAAACCGTCAAGGCGCGCCGCTATGGCGTCAGCGTGATCGAACGCGTGCACAAACCCGAGTTCGTGCGCTTCCTGCGCAGGGCTTGCGCAAATGTACCCGCAGGCAAATCGGTGTATCCCTATGTTTTCCCGGTACGCAACCGGGCAAGACCGCCGCGCGAAGTGCCACTACGCGCCGGCTATTACTGTATCGATACATTCACGCCATTGAACGCGAACGCCTACAAGGCAGCACGACGTTCGGTGGACTGTGCGATGACCGGCGCCGACTGCCTGCTCGACGGCAGTCCCGCTGTTTATGCGCTCGTGCGACCGCCCGGGCACCATGCCGAATCCATGGCGTTCGGTGGTTTTTGCTATTTCAATTCCGCAGCGATTGCGGCGAACCACTTGAGCGATCATGGTCGCGTTGTGTTGCTTGATATCGACTATCACCACGGTAACGGTTCGCAGGACATTTTCTACAAACGCAAGGATGTCTTCACGATCTCCCTGCACGGCCATCCTCGGTACAGCTATCCGTATTTTTCCGGTTTCGAAGATGAAAAAGGCGAAGACGAAGGCAAGGGTTACAACCTGAACCTGCCCCTCGCCGAAAACCTCAATGGCGAGCAGTATCGCAAGGTGCTCTCCGGCGCTCTTGAAAAGATCCGAAAATTTGACCCCCAGTTCCTGGTTTTGTCGCTCGGACTGGACACGGCCAAAGGCGATCCCACCGGCTCGTTTACGCTGGGCCCTAAAGACTTCAGCGCCAATGGCGATTTGATCGGTGCGCTCAAGCTACCCACGCTGATCGTGCAGGAAGGCGGCTACCGAACTCGCTCACTGGGTCAGAATGCGGCGGCGTTTTTCAATGGTTTGTGGAGCGCCAGTAACGGTGCAGCGAGGTGATCGGGATGCCTTTAGAGCAACCACTGCAATGGCGCTCTGAACCAGGCCATGACGACATCGACGCGGTGCGTGAGCTGGCCGCGAACACCGGTTTTTTTAACCCGGAAGAGATCGCTATTGCCGCCGAACTGGTGGAAGAGCGATTAACGCGCGGATTGGCCAGCGGCGATGAATTTCTGTTCGCTGAAACCGCTGACAAGTTGCTTGGGTATACCTGCTATGGCCATATCGCAGGCACCCGCTCCAGCTACGATCTGTACTGGATTGTGGTCGCCCCGCAGCAACAGAGTCAGGGCTTGGGACGAACACTG
>JAUHYO010000240.1 GCA_030426325.1 Gammaproteobacteria bacterium
CTTTGATAAAGAAAGGGACCGGGTCGAGCCCGGTCCCTCACCGTTCATGCCGGACAAAGTGTTAACCATGTGTCCGGAACAAGGTGTAAACCATGTGACCGGTTAACACCTGAAAAGATTGGTGGCCAGGGGCGGAATCGAACCACCGACACGCGGATTTTCAGTTGGCTTATAAAACAGTAAGTTACGGAAACTTAAGGGAATTCCTGAAAATTGTAGGCGTCCGGAAAAACGCTGGAAATGTGATACGCAACAAACGCTTAGGCACATAAGAACACATTAGCGAAATCTCAGAACTGTACCTCTACTGCACCTTTTGTATTGCGCGAATTCGATTGGCCAATATCAGAAAATAGTTTGTCGTTGCTAGTGACCCTTTATGTTTTGCGCCGCCTCCTCGTGCTACCCCGAGCGTGATATCTTCAATGCCGCCGTCGATGTCTGACGCCGTAGCCCCGATAGCCACTGCCGTCACCCGAGCTATTCCGATGCCGGCGCGCTACGGCGGCGACAGTAGTCGTGCCAGCCGTAACGGATTCGCGTCAACCACGTGGACTCCCGTTAGTACCTGCTTTATCGCTGAATGCCAGCAGACGCAGCGCATTGAACACGACAACGACGGTAGAACCTTCATGCACCAGGACAGCCGCGCCGATACTCAGACCGAAAAGCGTTGAGGGCACCAGGACGGCCACAATGCCGAGGCTGAGCCAAAGGTTTTGCCGGATGATTCGGCTGGTCGCGCGACTCAAGCCCACTGCAAACGGTAAATGATTAAGGTCATCCGCCATCAGCGCGACATCTGCTGTTTCGAGGGCAACATCAGAGCTCGCGGCACCCATCGCGATGCCCACAGTGGCATTGGCCATGGCCGGTGCATCGTTGACCCCGTCTCCAACCATTGCGACGTGGGCCTCTGATCGCAGTTGCTTAATTGTCGTGACCTTGTCGTCAGGCATCAGGTCACCGCGCGCTTCATCGAGCCCAACTTCACGCGCAACGGCGTCGGCCACTTGCTGGTTATCACCAGAGATCATCAGCATGCGTTTGATACCCAGGGACCTTAGGCGCTTGATGACCGATGCCGCCGCTTCGCGCGGCGTATCCATTAATCCAATCACGCCAAGATATGCGTCACCGTGCCTCACGACCATCGTCGTGCGGCCGGCCGATTCGAGGTTCTCCACCTCCTCACGTAATCTATCCGGAAGCGGCGGTCCGTCCACCTCGGCGAATAGGTCATCCTTGCCAACGAAGGTGGTTTCGCCTTCGATCTCGGCCGTTACACCGCGCCCCGTGATGCTCTTCAGGTTCGACGCTGAAAAGGGTTCGACTGAACCGAGTCGCTCTTTGCCATCCCGCACGACGGCCGCAGCCAGGGGATGATCGCTCAGCATCTCAATGCCAATGGCAACCCGCAGTAAATGTTGCTCGTCGGTGGACCCGTATGGAACGACGTCGGTTAGCTTGGGCTTGCCCTCGGTTAGCGTGCCGGTTTTGTCAAAAGCAATCGCACTAAGTCGGCCCAAATGTTCCAGTGGCGCACCACCTTTCACCAACACGCCACCGCGCGCTGCGCGGGCGACGCCGCTTAGCACTGCACTCGGCGTCGCGATGGCCAGCGCACAAGGACTTGCCGCAACGAGCAATGCCATGGCTCGATAGAAACTCTCACTGAATGTTTCATCGATGACCACCCAGGCAAACATGGCGAGCACCGCGCCAACTATAACGACCGGGACAAATATTCTCTCGAATCGATCTGTGAATTGCTGTGTTGGCGATTGCTGTGTTTCGGCATTTCGCACCATTTCAACCACGCGCGCCAGCGTGGAGTCGGCGGCCACTCGCGTCACGTAGATTTCTAGCGCACCCCCACCATTGATCGACCCCGCAAACACGCGATGCGCGGCCTCAAGTTGGTCTGGATTCGCAGCGGCCATCGCCTCATCCGGGACCGGCGATTTGTCAACGGGGACGCTCTCGCCGGTAATCGGCGCCTGGTTCACGCTGCTCTCACCAAGGCTTACAAATCCGTCAGCCGGCAAGCGCGCATTCGGCTTGACCAGGACGACGTCTCCAATACGCAGGCTTTCGACCTCGACCTCTTGCACCGAACCGTTGCGGCGAACAGTCGCGGTCCGCGGCGCTAACTCACCCAATGCTTCGATCGCTCGCTTGGCACGCCCCATTGCGTAGGCTTCGAGGGCGTGACCCAGGCTAAACAAGAACAACAGCAGCGCGCCTTCGGCCCAGGCGCCCAGCGCAGCGGCGCCAGCCGCTGCGACCAACATCAATGAGTCGATCTCAAAGCGTCCGGAGCGGAGGTTTGCCCAGGCCTCTTTGACCGTGAACCAGCCGCCGAAGAAATAGGCGCCAATCAGCACCGATAGCGGAATCCATTCGGGGACAGTCGCGAGCTTGGAAAGCAGCCAACCCAAGAAAAGTGCAACACCACACAACGCAACAAAAATCAGTTCGGTCCGCTCGCCGAAAATGCCACCGTGTGCGTGTGTCTCGCCGTCCGCATGCTCTGCGATACCGCTCAGGCGCTCTACGTGACTGCGTACGGCGGCGTCATCGATTTGTTCGCGATTGAATTCGACCCGAACTGCGCCGTCTCCGGAGACAGCCGCTTCGAGAATACCCGCCTCGTTTTGCAGCGACCGGGCGAGCTGCTTTGCCCGCCTCTCCGGCAATGGCTCGATGTCCGTCTGCAAGTGACCGTAAGATGATTGCAGCTGCAGGCCAGCTTGTTGCGCAAAGTGCCGCACATCCTGTAGCGACAGTAGATCTTGATCGAAGTGCACACACAGTTCGCCTGCGCGCCGATTGCCAGTCTCAACGATATGCGAGCGTTCGACACCGCGCTTCGCCTGCAGTATGTCTTGGAGACGTTCCAGACAGGCGTCCTGCTGGTCGTCTACGTCCGGCAGTACCAGCTTTAAGTCGAGTTTCGTTTTGGCTGTCATTTCGCTATGCTCTGCCGGTTGTTTGCGGCGCTTAACGCCATCGGGCTACTCCTTTTATTGACCATTCGTCGTCGCGTCGCACTCTGCTTTGATTCGTTGCCGGGCATCGGTTAGCCTGGCTTGGCGTTCATCCTCTGTCATACGTCGCGCGCTTCCATCGGCATTCACCAACAGCAGTTTCGGCCCAGGACGACTCTCCAGTTTTGTTAGCCATTCACGCAGCCGCGTGCAGCTCTCTTTACGTGCGACTTTCGCGGCAGCATCGTATCGTTGCTGTGCGCGCTGTTGCTTGCGCGCCTCAATGCGCTCATGCACCTGTTCATCAATGCTCTGAAGGCTACGTTGGCGTTCCTTGTCGACCGGCGGTGCGTGCTGTATCGCCAGCATGTCGTAGGCTACGTCGTCAGGCGCGGTCGCGGCGTAGTGCACATCGCCATCCACGGGGTCGGTCCATCGATACACATACACGTGCTCGGAAAATGCGCTCGTGTTCGCGCCAACTAGTACCAACCCGCCAATAAGGCGTAGCATCCAGAGTCGTCGCGCCGGACCCGAGCGCTCCGCCTGCGCCTCCACGGCGCGCCGATGTACCGAAGAAAGTGAGCAAAAAGTCACGACGAGCACCCTTCATGATTCGGCGCATCGTGGTGCCAGACTCGTACGAAGCTTCCGGCGACCGGCAATTGATCAAAGCGCTTCGAGTATGGTTTTCGAACTTGCCGCGCGCCCATTCGCTGGCGAGTGATCGAACACTCCGTCACAGCGGTCTCAGGATTGGTGACGGCAATATCAACATGGCCGAACAGCGGGCCTTTGGTCACCGGTATCGGCACAACCTCGCCGCGCAATGCAAAGCCTTTGGAATCCTCCCAAAAATGCGCGGACGCAATACGGCCAGTCGAGGCCGGAACAAGTTCTATGGACACGCCCGGTTCAGACACGTACTTCGGGATCCACGCACAAGATGCCGCGACCAAAACAAAGGCCAGAACAGTGATTGTGCGTTTGACCCCTGTAATCTCCATAATGATTACTCCTTAATGCGTAACCGCCGAATTTGGGAATGGCTCGCAGGTCGCGCAATCAATTCTCTCCGCTAGTCCGTGATCTCGATGACCGTCCTGATATCGCTGACAAAAATCCAGCCGGCTGACGGCTGGCCCGTCTTGGCGTTTTCGCGAATCGCAGCAACAGCCTCTGCCAGCCGCGACTCGTTATCACAGACCAACTCCAGCTTGATCTCGTCGACCACCTTCTGTCCGATCTCGACGGAGTAACTTTGCTCTTTGCTGCTTAATGCCTTCAGCATGCCCTGCACGTCTACGACGGTGATATTGCGAAATCCCGCCGTGTTGAGCGCGTCTACAACATCGGCCACGCGATTTCTGTGAATAAACGCCTTTACCTCTTTAGCAAACATGGTTGTCTCCTGGGGTCGGTGTGCCGCGTGCGCAATTGCCCGCGGCGTATTGTGATTGCCGATTTGCCTGAATAATCCGAAGCCGTTGAGCTTCCAGCATCAATCCGTAATTTCGACAGCATATGGATAGTCGAGTCATACCGCCTCACTCCCCCCTTCAGTAGGGGGCTCGCCTCGTGTTTCCATCCACTCATAGATCACCGGCAACAACACCAGCGTTAGCAGCGTGGAGGTGATAAGTCCGCCGACGACAACGGATGCCAGGGGTCTCTGCGTCTCAGCGCCAACGCCTGAAGAAAGCAACATCGGTACCAAGCCGAGAATGGCGACACTCGCTGTCATGAGCACCGGTCGCAGTCGAAGCTCTGTCCCCTTGCGCACCGCCTCGCTGACACTCAGTCCTTTCTCGCGCAGCTCATTGATAAAACTTACCAACACGATGCCGTTGAGCATCGCCACACCGAACACGGCGATAAAGCCAATTGCCGATGGGACTGACACGTACTGACCCGTGATGAAAAGCGCCAGTAAGCCGCCGATGGTTGCAAATGGCACATTCGAAATGATCAGCGTGGCGAACCGCACCGAATTGAACGCGGTGTATAGCAGGACGAAGATGAAGAAAATGGTCAACGGCACAATGACCGACAGTCGCGCAAGCGCACGCTGCTGATTTTCAAATGCGCCACCCCATTCAATCCAGTAGCCAGGCGGTAAATCAATACTCGCCTCGATGGCGGCGTTCGCATCACTGACAAAACTATCCACGTCCCGACCGCGCACGTCCATCTGAATGACTGCATAGCGTTGTAGCTGTTCGCGCCGGACAAAAGAGTAACCTTCGGCTACGTCAACATCGGCAACGGACGACAAGGGCACGATTGCACCGGTA
>JAUHYO010000241.1 GCA_030426325.1 Gammaproteobacteria bacterium
GGAATGATCAAGGTTGATCGTTGCGAACTGGCGAACATCGGCGATACCACCGGCGCTCCGGGCGATCCAAACTTATCAGCCAACTGCGAGGTGAATATTTTCAGCGTCATCACCTCGGACGTGCATTCGGGGGAGACGACATGAAGAGAGCGAGTTACTGGTCGTCTGTGATGCTTTTGATGATCGGCTTTTTATCGTTTGTACGCACGTCGAGTGCTGATGAAGGATTCTACGAGTCCTTGCCTGAAGTGACCGTTGGCAAGGTATTTTTTTCCCCACAACAACGCGCAGCCCTCGATCAGCGGCGTGGCGGCGGACCTGCCGCAGCGAGCAAGAGCAATGGAGCAGCGAAGAACACTCGCAGAAAAACAAGCGATGATGCAGCGGGCTTTATCACCAGCAGCAAGGGAACGTCAAAGGTGTACACAAACGGCGATTTCGTCAGTGTTCAGCGAGGCGTTGACGTAAAGTTTCCTGGCAGCGTGAAAATTGTTCGTGGCGATGACTCGAACGAGGGCGAGGCCGGTGGCGGGGAAGACTAATTCGATCCGGCATCGACAGCGCGGCGCAGCCCTGTTGTTGATTATGCTGGGCGTTATCGCGGCAACTGCGACGGTATTACTGCTGAACCTGAGTCGCGACGATTTGCGCACGCGACAATTCAAGCAAACGCAATCGACGCTCGCAGTGGCGCGCGAGGCGCTGATCGACTACGCGTTGCTCAACCCGGATTACAATCCCGGTGAACCCTTCAGCTTGCCTTGTCCGGACATCGATGCAGGCGGCGGATTTGCCGATGGCGAAGCGCATACAACGGCCTGCGGCGCTGCCGGCGTATCCATGATCGGACGATTGCCATGGCGCACGCTGGGGCTGCCAGCCTTGAAGGACGTTTCATCCGCCTGCCTTTGGTACGTCGTATCAGGCACCTGGAAGAACGCAGGTTCTGCGACTGCGGCGATGATCAATAATGATAGTAACGGTCAGCTTCAGTTATACGATATTGAAAGAGCCGCGATTAGCGAGGGAGTTGCCGCCGATGATCGACCGATCGCGATGGTTATCGCGCCAATGCAGGCGCTCGCAACGCAGACGCGCCCTGGCGCGCTCTCGGGTGCCGAGTGTGTGCCGGGTGCCAACGCCAGACAATACCTTGACGCGGATGCCGGAAGTGGCATTTCGAATGCCACGCTTAACGGAGCAGTCGACGGAGTTGACGTGCTCGCCGTCGTTACCGGCGCGCGAGCCGATCACAATGATCGTATTGTCACGGTTTCAAGGTCCGATATCGAACGTCGACTCATCAACCGCGCAGACTTCCGTGACAACATGCGCAGTCTCGGCCTCGCAGCTGCGGCGTGTATTGCGAACTACGGCGCCAGCAATCCCGGCGGTGTGACCGACAAGCGCCTGCCCTGGCCAGCGCCAACTGCACTGACCGATTACCGTCTGAACGCGAATTACGATGACGCCGACAATGGTTTCTATTCCGGCCGGTTACCCGACATCACTGACGACAGCAATTCGACGACCGGCAATGCCATTGCCAGGGTTCTCAGCGATTGCGATGCATCGAAAGTACCCGGGTGGACGAGTATTCAAATGGCCCGATGGCAACACTGGAAAGACCATTTCTACTACGCCGTCAGTGAAGCCTTCAGTCCGACGGCAACAACGCCGTCAAATTGTGGCAACTGCCTGACCGTCAATGTCGGTGGCCAGTACGCGGCAGCGTTGATTTTTGCCGGCTCACGGCTTGCTGGCCAGGTTCGCAATGCGCCACCGACGGATGCCGATACAAAACGAATGCCGGGCAATTACCTCGAGGGACTGAATGCGAGCAACATCCCGGGTCCGGCAACCGCGCAAAATTTCGAATCCGGTGTGTCGTCCCCGGTATTTAACGACTTGTTATTTTGTATCGACGACCAGCTGGTCGTTTCGGAGTGCTAGCAATGAACAGGCGAATACAGCGTGGATTCTCGCTGATCGAATTGTCGATTGTCATACTGGTCATGGGCTTGCTGCTTGGCGGACTGATGATGCCGCTGTCGGTGCAAAGGGAAAACGCCCGATACCGCGCCGGGCTCGAGCAGCTCGATACCGTTGAGTCGGCAATCGAAGGTTTCGCATTATTGAACGGTTTCCTGCCTTGCCCGGCGACGCCGGCAAGTGCCGGTTTGGCTGCACCGTCCGGCAACGCCTGCTCGGTCCAGCACGGCTTCGTGCCGGCAACGACATTGGATCTGAATGGCCAGCGCAATGATGACAACCTGTTGCTGGATCCCTGGGGTTCACCCCTTCGTTACAGCGTTTCCGCCAGTGATGCCGATGGCAACGGTGCGTGGGACTTTGTCACGCCCGGCGAACTGGCGACTGTGACGATGCCGCTGCTGGCACCTGACCTGACTGTTTGCCGCACGGCGAGCGGTTCGTCGTCAACCGCCTGTGCGTCGAGCAACGATACGCTGACCGCTGGCGCGCCGCTCGTCGTTTATTCGCTTGGCAAGGATTGGTCGGCATTCTCGTCGGCCGATCAGATTGAAAATGTTGGCGCGAACCTCGGTGGCGGCCCGTCAGCCACGAACTATCGTGTGGCTTCTGACGTTGTATTTGTCCTGCGCGGGCGAAGCGAGTTGCCCGGTGGCGAGTTTGACGACCAGTTGCGCTGGATGGCGCCGAGTCAATTGTTCGGCCGACTGGTTGACGCCGGTCATTTGCCTTAAAAAACAGCTAAAGCTGCGATAAATCTCGCCGATAACCCTTTCATGGTAGGCCGGAAGCCGCATGAGCTATGGCGCGGTGGTCATCGGACGAACGAACAGAGTGAGGCAGAGCTGTGAAAATGCAATCGTTTAACAAGCATCGACAATCGGGTTTTACGCTGGTCGAGATCGCCATTGTACTGGTCATCATCGGGTTGCTGATCGGTGGCGTACTCAAAGGTCGGGAAATGATCACGAACGCAAAAATCAAGCGAATCGAGAACGATTTTGCCGGCGTATCGGCTGCAATATTCGCCTACCAGGACCGCTATGGCGTCCTGCCGGGTGATGATCCTGCGGCTGCCACGCGATTTTCGGGAACCTGGCGCTCGGCAGACAATGGCAATGGCAACGGCAACATCGCTGGCGGCTGGAGCAGCACCAACAACAGCTCCGAGTCACGCAAGATCTGGAAGCACCTTCGCGGCGCCGGTTTGATCGCGGGGCCGGTCGATAATACCAATGCCAGTTACCAACAGCCGAGCAATTCTTTCGGCGGGCTCGTCGGAATCGATCTCAATCTCTTCAATCTGAGCGGCCACAATATTGTCTTCGGCGAGATCCCGGGTGACATCGCCCAGATTCTCGAAGCACGAGGCGACGATGGTGTGCCGTCACGAGGCAGTATCCAGGCGCACAATTCGCAGACGACCTACGATATAGGCATGCGCTACGACGTCGCATTCCGTCAATAAGCAAGGCTAGGCCGCGACACGAAAACGCCCTGCAGGATCGAATCCTGCAGGGCGTTTTCGTGTGTGCCAGGTTAGCCGCCGACCGATTGACGCATCGACTGTGCGTGCAGGTCGTGGGCCTCAAGAATGCTGGTCATTGTCTCTGCGCTGATATTGAGTCTTGCCGCAGGATCGGCAAAGGCGTTGTGCTCGGCGGGCTCATCGGATCCGAGGATCAGCTTTGCGAGAAACACGACGTCGACCAGGCTCGGAGGGCCACTTGCAGCGGCATTACGCGCTTCATCGTCCAGCGATGCCACGATTTCGCTCGAAAACCCCCAGGCCTCGATGATTGATTTTCCGACGCTGGCATACCACTGGTCCTGCACTGTTTTCAGTGATTGCGGGTCGCCCAGCAGTTTCGGGTAAAGGGTTGCCTTGGTCAGGATGTAAAGCCTGCCGATTTCGTGCAACAGGCCGCACAGAAAAGCGTTGTCGGCGTTGACGTTTCCTGCGTGTCTCGCGATCACAAAGCTCATTGAAGCGAGCGACAAACTGCTGCTCCAGATTTCCTTTATCGCACTCTTGAGCTTCTTGTGTTCAGATGCGGCGAATATCTGTGCAACGGCCAGCGTGATGGCGGTGTTACGCACGACTTCGAATCCCAGGCGGCTGATCGCGAGATCGAGGTTGGTAATCTCAATTCCTGCGCGATTGTGGAACGCGGAATTTGCTGCCATCAGCAATCGTGCGACCAGGACCGCATCCGTCTGTACGACGGACGCGAGGCGCGCCGAACTGCAGGTGGGATCCTCGAGGGCGGTGCGAATATTGATAACAACGTCAGGGAAAGACGGAAGTTGTATGTTTTTGGAATTCAGATCTTCAGCCAGTTCCTGAAGAAATCGGGCTTGTTCCTCGACGGGCACATTGCTCTCCTGTTTATTGTGGCGCACACGTTAATACGAGAGCTTCCGTCGATTCAAACTTCGTTCACGCCGATGTCACATCCTCAAGCGCTTCCTGCGCCAGCACATGCTCAGGCGTACGCACCAGGATCGGTCCGAATTCGTAAAAAATACGCAGTGCCTTGAAGTACGCGGTGCGGTTGCTGGCGTGCATTCTCCGGGCGCAGGTCGACAGTGATGTCGGCGTTAACATCACCGCGCTGCCGCCATCGATGTCGCCGCTGTCGAGCAGAGTCTCGGTTTGTGGACTGGTCAGGAGGATAACCGGGATTGTCGATTTGCCGGGACCGAAGGCGATGTCACGCAGTACCGCGATGTTGTGCCGGTCGGCATTACTGAAGTCGAAAAAGACCAGGTCGGGCAGGGCAACCCGCCGAAATTCACCGGTCTGCCGAACGCGATGGATCGCCCGATCACCGGGTGTCAGCCGCCGGATCGTGCCGTTTATACCGCTGTCCTGCAAGACATCGTGCAGCATTGTGGCCCGTCCTGGCCGGTCAGCGATGAGTACGATGTCAATATTGTCTTTCAAGTCCTGCACAATCATCTCCCGTCGTCGGAGTGCTGTTGTTTCGAACAGTGTCGTCATCGTCAATGCAATGACGACGCTGTATTTTGCGCCTTTGGGCCCATATGTTGCAGAAAATGTGCCAACTGGCGAAAAAACAGGCAGTGAATTTGAGAAATTCAATAAAAACAACAATTTACAATTAGTTACAAATTCTACAATATAATCAATAAGTTGCGTGCCAGTCGCGACATGGCGACAAAGTCGCGAAATATCGTGACTTATGGCTCGTGACTGTGTAGAAAAGGCGCATGGGTTGGGGCGAACCGATCAAGCACAGGACCACAACATGATGTGTCCCGCA
>JAUHYO010000242.1 GCA_030426325.1 Gammaproteobacteria bacterium
GCAGGAAATGCATAGTGTCGATGTGACTGTTCTGCCCGACGGCGTATTTCCAAAGCTGGCCGTCACCGTAGCGGCCGGTAACGGTATCAATTTGCTGCAGGGCAAGTACGGCAAAAAAACCGAATACTCCGCGTTGTTCCGGCCATGGAAAGCAGCGGCTATTTTACTGTTGACGCTCTCAATCATCGGTGTCACGGCAAAAGGTCTCGAGTTGAATCGACTGGAGCAGGAAAAGACCGCACTGCAGTCTCAGTTCATGGCTGAGTATCGTGAACTTCGCCCCGACGATTCTCGAGAAATTGTTGATCCTCAGTCGCTGGTTGATTCCCTGAAGCGGTCTATGGGTGCAACGACCGGGCAACAGGTTTTTCTGCCTGGCCTTCGTGAACTTGGAACAGCGATGGCAGCGAACTCAAACGCGAAGATTGAGGCGATCAGCTATCGGGCCGGTGTTATCGATTTGCGCCTGACAGCACCCGATGTCCCGACACTCGATCGAATTCAACAGACCGTGAACGCATCGGGACGCTTCAGTGCGACGATTCAGTCGACTGACCAGGTCGCCGACAAGATCAACGGACGCATCCAGATCAGGGAGACCGGGCAATGAGAGAGTGGTTCGACGGTCTGGAAGTGCGGGAACAGTACTTCGTTGCAGTGGGCGCTGCGGTTGTTGTAGTCGCAATTTTGTATGGGTTGGTATGGGCACCGCTGGATAACAAGCACACCCAGCTTCGGGAAGATGTCAGGCAATGGCAGTCGTCATTGTCGGAGTTGCGTCCTCTACGAATGGCCGCAGGCGCCAATGATGCGAATCTCGCTTCCAGCACGGTTGGCACGAATCAGACGCCGATCATTATCGTTGACCAGACGCTTCGGAGCCGAGGACTTGATCGATACCGTCGGCGCAGTCAACCGACGACCAGTAACGGCATTCGTGTCGAATTTGAAGATGTTGCATTCGATGAACTGGTGTTGTGGCTGGGTGATCTCAGCCAGCAATACGCGATGGATGTTCAGGCAGGCAGCTTCTCAATCGGCGCGCAGGCGAACCCCGGACGCATCAATGCGACATTGACACTGGAGCGCGCCCTTTGATTCGTTCAAAACGTGGCCTGATTATTATTGGCGTGGTGGTTTTTGTCATTGGCCTGGTCGTTACGTTTCCGGCACGCGTCGCAATCGGGCTGATCCCGCCGGTCGGCGTTGCGATCAGCGGTATTGAAGGTACTGTCTGGCGCGGGAGTGCGTCGGAGGCATCGATCACGGGAATCTATCTGCGCGATGTGAAGTGGCAGGCTAGGCCAATGCAGTTGTTCACCGGGCGCTTGAGCTACCAGGTAGAAGCAACCCCGGTTTCGGGGTTCGTTGATACCGCCTTGAGTGTTGGTCTCGACAGCAAACTGCAGTTAACAGACCTGACCGCTGCAGTGCCACTCGATTTATTTGCGCATGCCATTGGCATCGATGGTCTTCAGGGCAATGCCAGCCTGAATTTTTCCCGTGTCGAGTTGGTAGACGGGCTCGCCGTTGTTGCCGACGGTGAGATGCAGGCAGCCAATATCATTGTGCCGCCAATCTCGCGAGATTCACTCGGTGCATACAAGGCTGAGTTTCGCTCACAGAATAATGGCATTGTTGCAGCGCTCGAAGACACCGACGGCGTCCTCGACCTGGCCGGCAGCCTGCAAATTGGAACCGACCGTTCGTACAAGTTTCTTGCCTATGCCAAGTTGACGAACAAGACACCGGATAGCATCCGGCAGCAGATGCTGACCTTGCCGACTCTGAATGAGCGTGGCCAGTACGAATTGCGTGACGAAGGCCGTTTTTAGCCGTGCCCGGTGACGTCCACTTCGACGAACGACCTAAGCAGGGGAAAGTAAAGCGCACACCGGGCGTCAACTCCGCACCAGTTTGCATAAATTTCGGCGTAACGCTTGAGTTGTAGCCGGTAGCGCTCCGTCTCGGCTCGCAGGAATCCCTGGAGATCACCGCCCTCATGCGAGCTGGTCTTGTAGTCGATAATCCAATGCGTTCCGTCGTCGATCCTGACCCGGTCAAGAACGACCGAGACGAGTTCATCGTTGTAAACACCGCTTAACGCCAGCTCGGAGTGGCCATCTCCGCTGACAATCCACCAGCCTTTTTCATCGCCAAGAGCGCTCTCAACGGCCGCTTGAACTCGATCAATAACTGCAATTGCCGAGTCGCCGATCAATCCGCTCTCGCGCAACCAGCGCGACGTAATGTCACGCATTGCGGTCGCATCGCCCGCCATTTCATCCGCCCGGCCATCCGCGATCAATTGCAGCCATCGATGCACCAGCGTCCCGGATATCCGGGCGTCTGTTCCAACCCAGTAGAATTCAACCTGGGTAGGCTCAGCGGAGACAGCCTGTTTTGCGGGCGTCGGTATTGCTGCGACCTCCGGCAATCGCCATGGGGTCTCAAAACGCCTCAACACCGGCAAGACCCAGGGGTCCGCGGCTTGCTCGGACAGGTGGAATGAGCCGGATTCAAATACGCGTCGAAAATCGTCGGCGACGACCGGCCACAACCTGTGTAACAAACTGTCAGCGCGCGCCGGGCTGAAACTCTCACCATCACTGGCGACTGCGGTGTTCCCCATCAGGTGCAGGGACTTCCGTGCCCGGGTGCAGGCGACGTACAGCAATCGGCCCAATTCGTGTTTCGACTTGTCCGCTTCCGCCAACTCGATGTAACGATGTACCGGATCGTTGTCGATTTCCGCCCGGGGACCGACCGGGCTGATGACCTTGTTCTCGACACCGTGCCGTGCCGGCAGGTCAATCCATGAAAGCACGCGGCGATCACGATTGCCCGGTTGCCTGCCAAGACCGTACAGCAAGACATGATCGAACTGCAGGCCTTTGGATCGATGCATTGTCAGGATCTGGACGCGCGCCTGCTCATTGCTGGATACGTGTTCAAGGTCGAGAATCGACTCGAGCTCACCGACGTCGACAACGGATCCGGCACGCTCCAGTTTGCCAAGAACGTTAAAATATCGATAAACGTTTTCGACAGCGTAGTTGTCGTTGAGCAAGCCAGGACCACCAAGCCCGAACCAGCACGACTCGACCCGATCCCGGAGGCTCTGAAGCCGTCTTGGTGCAACAAGGCTTTGCAACCATGTCATGGCCCTGGCAATCGCTTCTTGGGCCGAAGCGGATAACTTCTGCTGTCGCTCTTCGCTTTGAAGAAGCTCCCAGACGCTGCTGTTCTTGTCGTTTCGAACGAGCGCATGCAGGTCGCTCCAGTCGAGACCGATCCAGGGAGATCGCAGCACAGCCAGCCACGCGATGCGATCGCCGAGGTGTGCCGCAGCCCGTGTCAGGGCCAGTACATCGATGATCTCGGGCAGATCGGTCAGGCGATCAATGTCAACGGCACGGTAGGCAATACCCCTGGCCCGCATGTTCGCCAGCAATTGGGGCAGCTGGCTGCGCCCTCTGACCAGAACGGCAAGATCATCCTCCGGGTTGTCCGCCAGAATTTGCGCGATGAGCTCACATCCCGCGTTGGCTTCGTCGTCAGGATTTGATCCAAAAACCGGATGCACAAGGCACTGGCCCAAACCTCGCTGCTGAGGTACCGAAACGGCGTCCGCATAGGAAACGGCTGCACGCAATGGATCGTCCTGATGTGCGAGCACTGACGGGAATACCTTGTTGAACCAGTCAACAAGGTACTCGCCTGAGCGGAAATTTTGCCGCAATACGAGCCGTTGCAGCTGAATCTGGCCGAGACCGAATTCCTGCGCGATCAGGAATTGCCCGACCTCGGCGTTTCTGAATCGGTAAATCGACTGCATCGGGTCGCCGACGCAACAAAGAGTGCGACCGTCGCCCTCTGCCCATCCGGCAATCAGGGTTTCCAGCATCCGATACTGGGCTGCGGACGTGTCCTGCATCTCGTCTACCAGTATGTGCTGAATCTTGTAGTCGAGTAGTAAGGCGATGTCGCCGGGGGTTTCGGCATTGCCGAGCGCCTCGCCTGCCAGCATCGCAACTTCGATGTGATCGGCAATCCCCCGTTCCGAAAACAAGCGTCTTAGTTCCACCACGGCGAGCGGCAGAATTCGGAACAATGCTACGAGTACCGACCATTGTTCGTCGCTGTATCGGGTCGGTGGCAAACTGCGAACACCGGACAGATCAACGGCAAGCTCGGTGACCCCGGACATCCGCTCCAGCAACGCCAGCATGCGTTCCTTTCGCTCCTTGTTGCCCGGCGGAAATCCCTGGTTCTTGTTCACCGTTTTGCGAAAGTTACCCTGCTGCGTGAGCAAGAGTTCCGCGATGCCCTTCCAGGCTTCGGCGTGTTGCCCATCGGTGCCGGGCAGGTCCGACAAACCGGCGAGGTTGCAAATTGCGCTTGTGGTCTTGCCCTCCTCTGTGAGATTTGAGGCACATTCATCAAACAGGTCCGTCAAATCCATATATTCAGGACGCGCAAGCCCGCTCGCGGTCCGTTGCAAGTGTTCGCTAACCGCTTCTTCCAGACTGCGTTCAAAACGCTCACGCAGGCTCTCCGCATCCGCTGCTGTCAGCAGCCCGCTGCCAATGAACGGCAACCATTGGTCACGAGTGCCCAGCATTTGTGACAGGTAGGTGGCGTAGAGCCAGGTGTTATTGTCCACATGTTTAAGCACTTCGATCACCGCGTCGCGGTCATCACCCTGCTCGCCCAGCCAGTCCAGTGTCGCCAGCGCGGCCGCTTCGTAAGCAGCGCCAAGCTCAGCACCGGTAACGATTGTTGAACCGCTGCCGTGCGGGCTCAGCGGCAAAGATCGGACAATTGAGGCGTTGAGTGCGTCAAGCGTCAGGATGCGCAATCGTCGGGAGTTCGTGGTGATATTCCACCCCAACGAATTGCTCCTCGCCAATGCTGCACCGGCGAGTTCAAACGTTTTTCGTTGATGCGCCTCCTCCGGTTGAACGCCGGCCTTTGCCATGCGCAGTGCATCGAGTACCCGGAGCTGCATTTCGGCCGCCGCTTTACGCGTGAACGTTATTGCGATTATTTCTTCAGGCGCCTGAACGACTGCCAGTAAACTTAAGTAGCGCTGGATCAGCAGTTCGGTTTTGCCGGACCCGGCAGGTGCTTGAATAATAAAAGACCGCGTGACATCGAGCGCATCGGTTCTGGCGGCAATATCCGCACTCAGCCTGGAATCAACGGAGGTCACGCTGCAGCTCCGTATATCGAGTGAGTATATTCAGCGGGCGCGCTCCTTG
>JAUHYO010000243.1 GCA_030426325.1 Gammaproteobacteria bacterium
GTCGGTGTCGACGTACAGAAATTTGCCGCTCTGCCAACCGGCCATAACAACGGCGTTGACCGTGTCAGCCATTTGCTCGAGCCCGCCACTGGTTTGCAGAACCAGTTCAACGTCGAACTGCCCGGGCGTCGGCAACGGCGGGTCAAGCCGGGGGAATACACGCAATCCCGGTACCTGGGATACGGCGCCGTAGACTTCACCGATCATTTCGGCGGTGGACCGCTCGCGTTCGGTCCAGTCTCGGGCGACCAGACCGCCGAACCCGCCCCAGTTCATTGTCAGTGACCAGACAAAATCGGCTTCGGAAAAGGCGGTCAACGCATTGACGACAGCCAATGACTCACGATCGGTTGCCGCGAGCGCGGAATCCGGAGCTGCTTCCATGAACAAACTGATATGACTTTGGTCCTCGACGGGTGCGAGTTCGCGTTGCGAATACTGGTACAGGGGCCACGCAGCAATTGTAATCAGGAGGGCGGCAAAGACGATTCCCGAGCGCATGGACAGGGCGCCATCGAGCAATCGGCCGTAGAGGTGCCGTACGCGGTCAAAAATCTTGTTGACTCGCACCGTCAGGCGACCTTGCTTGCCTTGCGGGTGAATGAAATGCGCACTCATGATTGGCGACAGCGTAACCGCGACGATGCCGGAGACGATAACCGCCGCCGCAAGTGTGATCGCAAACTCCAGAAACAACGAACCGGTCAGTCCGCCCTGGAAAGCGATCGGTGTATACACCACGGCGAGCGTAATTGTCATAGCGATGATCGGGCCGACCAGTTCCCGGGCACCATGAATCGCTGCGTCGATACGTGAGCGACCCAGCCGAACATGGCGCTCAATGTTTTCGACGACGACGATCGCGTCGTCAACAACGAGTCCAACCGCCAGCACGACAGCGAGAATAGTCAGCAGGTTCAGGCTGAAGCCAAAGGCATACATGACGATCGCGGCGCCGATCAGTGATACCGGCATTGCCAGCAAAGGAATGAACGCTGTGCGAACAGAACCGAGAAACAGGAACACGGCGATGGCGACGATCAACATCGTTTCGCCCAGCGTCTTGGTGATCTCGCTCAATGCATCGCGCATGAATCTTGTGCCATCCCAGACCAGTCGCATGTCGATGTCGGCAGGCAGTGTGCTACTGATGCGATCCATTTCGTCGCGCAGGGTTTCTGCAACGGTCAGCTCGTTGGCGCCAATCAGCGGCCAGACGCCGAGGTACACGCCCTCGCGTGTGCTGTACTTGGCAATCATGCTGGCTTCTTCAGCACCGAGTTCAACGCGCGCGACGTCGCTCAGGCGAACAACGGCACCGTCTCGTTCCGTCACGATGAGATCGGCAAACTCTTCGACTGAACGCAGATCGGTATTGGCGAGCAGGTTGACCTGCACCAGGTTGCTCTTTGTCTGGCCAACCGCTGACAGGTAATTGTTGCGTTGCAATGCAGCCTGTACATCGCCCGGCGACAGATTGAAGGCAGCCAGGCGGTCGGGGTCCATCCAGATGCGCATCGCAATCGGCTGTCCACCTTCGATACTGACGCGCTGTACGCCGTCGAGTGTCGACAGTTGCGGCTGAATGGTCCGTATCAGCCAGTCGGTAATCGCCGGCGAAGAGCGCTCCTCGGATGTGAAGCTGATGTAAAAACTGGCATAGGGACGGTCGGCGCGCAGCAGGTCGACGACGGGCGGTTCCGCCTCGGCAGGCAGCTCACTGCGAACCTGCTGCAGGCGTGCGTTGACTTCGGCGAGCGCCGCGGTGCTGTCATGATTCAGCAAAAGGTGAATCGTCACTGTGCTCACGCCGGCACGACTTGTGGATTCAATGTAGTCGACACCACTGATTGCCGACACCGCGCGTTCAATGGGAGTCGTCATGAAGCCGCGCACGTTTTCGGCACTCGCGCCATAGTAAACCGTCGTTATTGTGACCGATGAACTTTCCAGCTGCGGATACTGTTGCACGGGCAGACTGGTGATCGCCCGCCAGCCCAGGAGCACGATGGCAACGTTGACGACAACCGCCAGGACAGGGTGCCGAATAAACAGATCAGTAATCTTTCCCATGATGCGACCCCCTTAAAGGCCTTTTGCGAAAGACAGTGCAGCCGGATCGGACAATGCAACCAGTACGTCCTGGCGCAGTTTGAATGAACCGGTCGCTGCAACGACCTCACCGGCTGCCAGGCCGTCCGAGACGATAGCCTCGTCTCCGGTTGTTGCGATGACGGCAACGGTTCGCGTGTTTGCCCGGGGCTTGCCGTCGGCATCCATGGCAAGCACGAATACGTGATCACCTTCGGGGCTTTTTCGGACGGACGTGGCCGGTACGAACACGACGGACTGCGGCTTGCCCGCGGGAACACTGACACGGACCGAGGCACCGGGCGCCGGCGTGTATTCGGACTCGTCCAGCTGGGCTCGGACCGTTGCGTTTCGGGTGCGTGCATCGACGCGTGCATCGATTGCGACAATCTGTGCAGGCACTGTTCGCTCCATGCCGTTGCTGACGACGACCTCGATCCGATCGCCGGCCTCAAGATGCGTTGCCAGTTGCTGTTCCACGGCAAAGTCGACATAAACAGAATCGTCAATGCCCTGCAAAGTGGTTAGTTGAGTCCCCTCGTTCAGGTACTGTCCTGGATGAACATCGGATAAACCGACGCGGGATCGAAACGGTGCGCGTATGGTTTTGCGTTCGACAATGGCGCGGGTGCGCGCGAGCTGTGCCCGCGCTATATCGCGATCCGCTCGAGCACGATCAACCTCCTCAACAGACACCGCCTGATCCTGATGCAGTGCCTCGACACGTTCGTACACTGACTCGGCAAGCGCCACCTGTGCAAGGTTCGCCTGCAGTTCCGCGGTTTCTACCGAGACATCCAGCGCAACCAGTACCGTGCCGGCTTCGACAATCTGGCCCGGGACCAGCGCTACCTTGTGTACGGTGCCAGGCAGTTCATTCCGCAGTGTGATGGAACGCCGGGCAACGACCGTGCCGATTGCCGTGGTCGTCGGCCGATACTGCCCCTGTACCGCGACGGCCGATGTTACGGTTTCGAAATATTCGGGCTGTTGGGCCGCTTCTGCGGCCCGCAGCTCGGAGTGCTTCCAGGCACCGAGCCCACTGAACGTGGCAACCAGCACAACGGTCAGTGCCATGGATCCGTATTTGCTTCTAGCAGACATAGTCTTAATCCTCAAAATCAGCTCTTTCAACTTGTGGCAGAGACTACAGGGATGCGGCTTTCTGATAATCCGGACGGGCGGAAACATATTGTTGACTCAGAGCAATCAATACTGAGATTTGCAACACGATTGGCGGCGATTTCGCCCTGCAAACGCTTGCCTGTTGCATGCCGTGGCAGTAGATTGGCGGCACAATAGCGGGCGCTGGCTATGAGTAAATTGTCGGATATCGCGGTTTTCGTCGCCGTTGTCGAGAGCGGGAGTTTCACCGCGGCTGCCAAAAAGCTTGAACAATCGAAGGCGGCCGCCAGTAAGACGCTGACCAAGCTCGAAAAGCGGCTCGGAGCCCGCCTGCTTAATCGCACGACGCGCCGATTGTCGCTGACCGAAGCCGGCGCTGCGCTGTACAACCGGGTTGGCAATGCGATGGCGGATATCGACGCCGCTGAATCCGAAGTCATGGACCTGTCGGGTAAGCCGCGTGGCCGGTTGCGGGTTACGGCACCCATCTATTTCGGCACCGTGCACCTGATGCCAGTGGTCTGTGAGTTCCTGCGGCAGTACCCGGACATCGAACTGGAGCTCGACCTGGACAACAAGATTGTTGACCTGGTCGAGAAGCAAATCGATGTGGCGATTCGTATCACGACGCTTATCGACAGTTCGCTCGTGGCTCGTCGCCTGGCTGATGTGCGATTGTTAACCGTCGCGTCGCCCGATTACCTCAAGCGCAGGGGTACACCGAAGAAGCCCGACGATTTGAAAGATCACACCGGCCTTCACTACGCGCTCCTGCGCGCTCCGAACGAGTGGTATTTTCAGCGCGACGGCGAGGCCATCAATGTCAGGGTTCCGGGGCAATTGCGCTGCAATAGTGACGATGCACTGAAGCACGCGGCGCTCGAGGGACTGGGCATTACCCGGTTTCCCGAGGTTTTCATCGCGGGGGAAATTGCCGAAGGCCGGTTGGTTCGGTTGCTGGAAGACTATGAGCCGCCGCCATCGTCACTGTGCGCTGTCTTTCCAACGCGGGCGAACCTGCCATCGAAAGTACGCGTCTTTGTTGACTGCCTGGCGCACCACTTCAGGCGCTAGACATCTCAGGGCGGCAGCTCGCCGATGCGCTCGAACATGAAGTCGGCAAGCGGTTCCAGCACTTGCAGCTATTGTGGCTTAACCGTCAACAATCTTTTTCTATTCAGCCCCGTTATTTCACCGTGTCGCGACGCTATTGTCTGCCCATGAGTAACGACGGCGACAAGAATCCTGGCGCAGTATTGCTGACGGCAACGATAGGCGTACTGGTAGGGGCGAACTTCGTGCTCGCGAAGTACGCGGTGCAGCAAGGCGCTGCACCACTGGCGGCCTATTTCTGGCAGCTGCTTGTTGCAACGTTCATTTTGCTGGTCGCCGCGGTGACCAGTGGCAAGCGCCTGGTATTGCAAGGCCGCTATATCGTTTACTACCTCTTTGGCGGCATTATCGGTGGCATCATCCCGAACCTGCTGGCTTTTTTCGTGCTTCAGAGAATCCCGGCGGGTCTGTTTACGGTACTGATCACATTGTCGCCGCTGTTCACGTTTATTATCGCGTCGGCCGTTGAACGCCGAGTACTCCCGGTCAGGCGGCTTGCCGGTGTTCTGTTGGGTTTCACCGGCGTCAGTCTCGCCACGTACAGCAATGTCACTGCCGACGGCCTTGTCACTGGCTGGGTGCTTATCGCGGTGATCACGCCGCTCATGTTGGCCAGTAACAATGTTTTTCGTAACAAAGCCTATCCAGAAGGTGCCGATGCGCTTTTACTGGCGCTTGGCATGCTACTGACACAAATAGCCGTGCTGTGGCCGGTCATTGCCATTACCGGGCAGAGCTACAGTCCATTGCAACTCACCAGCGCGATCGATATCGCTGTAATGACGATGGGCGTTCTATTGGCTGTCAGCTACGTGCTCACGCTTAAGCTTCAAAAGCGAACAGACGGACTGGGCTCCAGTCAGATTGGCTATTTCGTAACCCTGACCGGTGTGGTCGGTGGCGCTGTAGCCTTTGGCGAATCCATAAGC
>JAUHYO010000244.1 GCA_030426325.1 Gammaproteobacteria bacterium
CCGAGGCCGGTATTCCGGTTGCTGATGTATTGCGCATTGCGACACTGGACTCTGCCCGACTTACCGGGGTTCTGGACCGTAAAGGATCGATTGAGGTCAACAAAGATGCTGACCTGATACTACTGGACGGCAATCCATTCGAGGACATCAGTGCAATCCGGAGAGCAGTGCTGGTTGTCAAAGGCGAATCACTGTATCAGCCGGACCAGTTGTACAGTGCGGTCGGGGTCAAGCCATTCGTCAAATCAATTGAGTTGTAGGCGATGACGACGGATCAGGCGACCCTGTTCGCGTTGCTCTTTTTCGTTTTCGTTTTTCTCATTTGGGGACGTTGGCGCTACGATCTCGTCGCATTTGTCGCGTTGCTGATCGCATTGCTGACCGGCGTCGTGCCGAAGGAGGAAGCGTTCACCGGATTTGGTCACCCGGCGACAGTCATCATCGCGCTCGTGCTGGTCATCAGCAAGGGTTTGTCCAACTCCGGCGCAATTGAGTTGGTCGCACGCTATGTGGTCGACTCAACACGCAAACTGTCGACGCATATCACGATCATGTCGGGCCTTGCCGCCTCGCTTTCTGCATTGATGAACAATGTTGCGGCCCTGGCCCTGCTAATGCCGGTTGATATGCAGGCGGCCAAAAAAGCCGGGCGCAGTCCGTCCCTTTCGCTGATGCCATTGTCTTTCGCATCAATACTCGGCGGCATGATTACGCTGATTGGTACACCGCCGAATATCGTTATTGCTGAATTTCGTGGTGATGCCCTCGGCGAGTCTTACCGCATGTTTGATTTCGCACCGGTTGGTCTGGCCTGCGCCGTAGTTGGTGTTGCCTACGTTGCCTTGATCGGATGGCGTTTTCTTCCGGCTGAACGACGATCGGCGGACGCCGGAAAGGAATTGTTCCAACTATCGGATTACATCAACGAGGTCCGGGTGCCGGAGGGTTCATCGGCAATCGGCAGGCTGGTTCGCGAACTCGATGAGCCTGCGAGCCGCAGCGACGTCGAGATCGTCGGCCTGGTACGCCGTGGCCGGCGCATGCCGGGGCTGGCGCGCGCCGTTGAGATACGCGCCGGTGATGTGCTGGTCGTCGAGGCCAGCCCGGACAGTCTTGAGGAAGCACTCGGGAACCTCGAACTCGAGTACGTAGGCAAAGGGGAGGGGCAGCTCGACGATGACGACCTGAACCTGAGTGAAGTGGTAGTGCAGGAGTCCTCAAGTCTCGTCGGTCGTTCTGCGATGTCGATGCGCCTGCTGTATCGATACCGGGTAGCGCTGGTCGGGGTTTCCCGGCGGGGTGAGCGCTTCAGTGAAAATGTTCGCAAACTTAATTTGCAGCCAGGCGACGTTCTTTTGATGTTGGGCCCTGCCGAGCAGCTGAACGACGCAACCGGGCGACTCGGCCTGCTGCCGTTGGCTGATCGCGGGCACAGTGTCATCCAGCGCGACAAGGCCTGGTGGGCCGTTGGCGTGTTCGCAACCGCGATCGTGGTCGCCAGTTTTGGCCTGGTTTACTTGCCGATCGCGCTCGGGTGCGTAACCGCAACTTATGTGTTTCTCAATATCGTGCCAATCCGCGACGTTTATACGTCAATCGAATGGCCGGTGATTGTGTTGCTTGGGTCAATGATTCCGATTGGAGGTGCGTTGCAATCGACCGGTGGCACGGAGTTGATCGCCGGCGGCATCGTCGATTTGTCCGTCGGGTTTTCACCGATCGTCGTTTTGACATTGTTGGTGATCGTGACAATGACCTTGTCCGACGTCATGAATAATACGGCGACGGCTGTTATCGCGGCACCCATCGCGATCGAAATCGCTAACCGTCTCGAGGTCAATCCTGATCCGTTTCTGATGGGCGTTGCCGTTGCAGCATCCTGCGCATTCCTTACCCCGATCGGCCACAAGAACAATACTTTGATCATGGGGCCCGGTGGCTATCGATTTGGTGATTACTGGCGCATGGGCTTGCCGCTTGAAATATTGATCGTTGCTGTTTCGGTACCGGCCATTGTCACGTTCTGGCCAATGCATTGATCGGGTTTATGTAAACAGCTTGTCGCAAAACCGCGGAAGACGATGTCAAAAACTGACAATCAGCGCCAGCAGCGTGGCTTGACGACAGCAGTCGATTTTCGATAAGTGTCGAATTAACAATCAGTTACCGCATCGAGGCCGAGCGCTTGCCGGTTGGCACAGCGCTTGCAATACCTTTGGTCATCCGGAAACGAAATGGAGATTCACATGGCCAGGGCGACAATTCTCGATTGGACAGAAACGTCAGTGCAACTGAAGTTCAATGCGCGCCGTGAGGTTAAATACCGGGTTTACCGTGATGAAAACCGTCATTTCCTGGAATTGCGTGACTTATCGGACAAACCGATCCACACCTTGCAACTGCCGGACGGCATGAAGCTCGACCAAAGCAGTTACGAGGTGCTGCTGCGTTACGTGTTGCTGGACGTCGTTGCCGCGTAATTCTCAACGTCCTGCCAGACGCGCAGCAGGTTCTCACCGAGGATCTTTTGGATATCAGCCTCTGAGTATCCTCGCTCCAGTAAACCCTTGATCAGGTTTGGATAAGTCGATACGTCTTTAAGGCCGACCGGCAGCGAATCGCCTACGCCATCGTAGTCCGAGCCGATGCCGACATGGTCGATACCGGCAATGGCCACGACGTGATCGAAATGATCCAGTACATCGTCAAGACTGGCGAACGGCAGCGGGCCATGCTCTTTCGTGAAAATTTCAACGAACAATTGATCGTCGTCTTCTTTGCTGTATTGAGGATTTTCCTCCAGCCACTTCTTGCTGGCTTCAGAACGGACTGAGACGTATTCACGTGCCTTTGCAGTGACGAACGACGAACCGAAATTAATCTGAATCACGCCGCCTTTTTTCGCCAGCGCAACGATCATTTCATCACTCATATTCCGTTCAAATCCGGGCGTGAAATGCCGGGCGGAGGAATGCGACGCAATGAGCGGAGTCTCGCTGATCTCGAGTGCTTGCCAGAAAGCCTCATCGGATACATGACTGATATCGACCATGATGCCCAGCCGATTCATTTCCCGAACCACTTCCCGGCCGAAGTCACTGAGGCCTTTCCATTGGTGATTGTCATCGTAAGACGAGTCAGAAATGTGATTCGACGAGCCGTGTGTCAATGTAATGTAGCGGATGCCCCGGTCATAAAAATGCTGGAGGTTGTCGAGATCGCCTTCGATTGGAGAACCGTTTTCCATCCCCATCGGCAACGACATGACGCCTGCCTTGAACTGCGCCCTTACGTCGCCCGGCGATGTAGCGATCGCGAATTTGTCGGGCCATTTTTCGGCGAACCCCAGGACCATGTCGATCAGCGTTTCAGCGACCGCTTTCGACTGTCCTTCAGCCTCCAGCGATGACGGCGTATAGATCGACATGAAGGGGGCGTTCAATCCTCCCTGACGTGCGCGCGGATAGTCAAAATCGCCGCCATCAGTCGACCGGGATATATCGGCCGGCGTTGAGGCCAGCCGGTAGGGAACGTCGATGTGGGTATCGATGATGATGCTTTCCCTGGCGATACGTTCGGCATCGCTGGCGAAATCCGGTGTCGTTGTCGAATTGCAGGCTGCGATCAGCGATAGGCAGAAAAAGATAAAGAGCTGTCGGGAGGTCATAAGTTCATATTTCACTGGTCCGGGCGGCCGAAGATTGTAACAATATGTGGAAGTCCGTACAGGAGGATAAGCATGAGCAACGAAAATCCACCGGCAGACCATGCGTTTGTCGACGACAATCCGACGGGCAATCCGCTGGAGCAGAACTTGAAATCCCAGGCGACCTGGCTGCGAGCTTTGTTCATGCTGATCAGTTGCGTTCTTGTCAGCATCGCGAGCTTCGTAGGCTCTGTGGTTGTAATTCTGGGATTCTTTTGGGTGCTGTTTACCGGTGAGGTCAACCGCCAGGTGCAACAGGTCGGACAGAGTCTTGCCAGCTATATCTACGAAATCGTTCGTTACCTGACGTTCAATACCGAGCAGCGGCCGTTTCCGCTTGGTGGTGAGTGGCCGTCAGGCAGTGTCGATGACGACAGCGACGACTGACCGGCATCTAAACGGATAACTCTCGCTGCGCGGGCTGCCAGTGGGCGAGGTTGATCTGCGCGGCACCAACGCCGAGGTTTCGAACCCAGCGCGCTGCGGCATCCAGGGTCACCCAGGTGCGGATTTTGCCCTTGCGCGTTTCCGCGGTAATCGGTCCGTTCGGCGTCCGCGCTTCGATATGGAAGCGTGCTCCGCTCGCGATAATGTTGATGTTCTTGATGGCGCCGGCAGCGACCATCGCTTTCAACATGCGTTCATCCATTGGGAGTCCCCGGGGAAGTTTCATTAGGTTCCGGAATCGTGATTCCGCTCTTGTCGCAATGCCTGCGGATCAGCATTTCAACCATGTTCGCAACGCTGCGATGTTCACGCGCAGCCGCTTGTCGCACCGCATCCTTGAGTGCAGGCTCGATGCGCAGGTTCAGCGTGGATACCTTGGTTTTCGCCATACGTTGCATTGTAAAGCAAATAATATGTAAATGTAACGCATTTTGCGTTTGTATGGGACTGGGCTCAAGCATTCGGTATATTGGCGCGAGGTCACGGAGGTGGGAATCAAAATGGAACAGGGTATCTTCATGTTTAGCATGGTCGTTGGCGTCAGCGCGGTCTTGTTACTGGCGTTCACGCTCTTGATGATTGCGCTCGGAAAAGTCGATGTCTGATTGATGCACGAGCCCATTCGGCTGGACAGCGTCAATGTCGGGCAGTCGGAGACCCTCCGACGCGGCGATAAATCGACGGTGACCGGAATCGTCAAAAGGCCGGTCGGAGGTCTTGTCACAGTGGATGAGACCGGATTGACCGGCGATGCCATCGTCGACACCTCACACCACGGCGGTGCCGACCAGGCGGTATACCTCTATCGTACCGAGGACTATGCCTGGTGGGCCGAGGAAACCGGCCAGACCTTCAATCCGGGGCGTTTTGGCGACAATTTGACGATCAGCGGTTTGCCGCCTGAGCTTAGGATCGGCGACCGTCTGCTGATCCGTGAGGTCGTGCTTGAAATCACGGCGCCTCGCATTCCCTGCAATACGTTGGCACTGCATATGCGCGACCCCGGGTTCGGGCTTCAATTTCGGCACGCTGAGCGGCCGGGGGTGTACT
>JAUHYO010000245.1 GCA_030426325.1 Gammaproteobacteria bacterium
GCCATTCGAATTCCGAACGAAGGGTCCGTCAAACTGCAAACGGTCGTGGACAGATCGGATAAAGCGGGCAGGCTTCGCATTTTCAGCCAGGCAGGGCCAGATCACTGGAAACTGCACTGCGAAGCGGAGCTTGAGTCCGGACAAAGTACGCATATTGAAACAATGTTACTGGATCAATCGGATCCTTTAATTGCCGTCGCGTCGGACGATTTCTACGATGCGTTGTTCGCCAGGGGATTGAATTTCGGAGAATCCTTGCGTCGCGTTACAAAGCTTGAACGCAAGGATGGATTCGCTCGGTCGATCGTAACTGCCGGTGATGAATCTGACGCTTCCAATAGCGTTTACCGGGCTCATCCTGCAGTGCTCGATGCGTGCCTGCAAACTATGGCGGCTGCGGTGCCAGAATTCGATGTCCAAAATCGCGACGCGCCGATATACATGCCAATATCAGTCGATTCGATCGAATCGCTTGTTTCACTTCGAGGTGAATTACAAATTCGGGCGGCTGTAAATGTCGGAAACAGGGCTCAGGAAACCCTGCAGGGCGATGTCGAGATTCGGGATTCGAACGGGGAGACAGTATTTGCCCTGCGATCGATCGGCTTGAAAAGGGCGAACCTGTCGGATCTAAAGCCGAGTTTGGACTCGCCCTACTACAAGATCGAATGGCAGGAAAAAATGTTGCCGGACGATGCTTCGGCACCGAAATATTTGGCACAGGAGCCCGCATCTCTACAGCAGGTTCAATCATTCTTTCGGGACCTTTCGAGCAGCGACGAACTGCAACGTTATTACGAGGGGTTGGTTGACCTTGAGGGTGCTGCTGTCGAATACATCGTTAACGCGCTTCTCGAGCTCGGTTGGAAAAATACGGTAGGTGACAGATTCTCCTCTTCAGAGCTTGGTACTGAACTTGGCGTTAATTGCGCGCACTCAAAATTGCTGAATCGCTTTTTGCAAATTCTGTGTGACAGCAATATTCTGTCCATCGACAAAGACAGCTATGTTGTCATGCGTGACCCGGCGGCGATCGAGCATGACGCCGATATCCGGCAGGTGAGCGAGCAATGGCCAGAAGTCCGCGCGGAATCTGAATTGCTGTCTCGCTGCGGGCCCCGAATTTCCGATCTGCTGAGAGGCCGCGCCGATCCACTCGAACTCCTGTTTCCGGATGGCGATACCGAGGCGGGTGCGGCGATCTACACGCAATCACCTCTCGCGAAGACATTTAATGCGACTGTTGCGGAGACGGTGGCTGCCATGGTCGACAATCTGCCGGAGGGCAGGCGGCTTCGAATTCTGGAGGTTGGTGGTGGGACCGGTGGGACGACACGCTTTGTCGCGAGTCGCGTCGATTCCTCGAAGTTTGAGTATACATTCACCGACATTGGGCCCCTGTTCGTCGATCGGGCGGAACAGCGCTTCGGCACCGATTCGGCATTCAAATTCGCTACGCTAAATATTGAAGATGATCCGACCGAGCAGGGCTTTCACGTTGATAGTTTCGATCTGGTAATAGCTGCCAATGTTATTCATGCGACACGCAACCTGGGTCGGACTCTGGCGAATATCCGTCGTTTGATGGTTGGTGGCGGGTCGCTGTTGATGACGGAAGTCGTGCAGCGTTTGAATTGGATCGATACAACCTTCGGCTTTACATCGGGGTGGTGGCATTTTGAAGATCACGAGACGCGTGCCGATTATCCCTTGCTGTCCGTCAGTGAGTGGCGCGACATTCTGTCGAAAAATGGGTTCTCGGGTTTTGAACGAATTACCTTAGTGGGCAAGGGGGATGAGGCCAATGCCGTCCTGCTGAGTCGAGCCGGATCTGTACCCTTAGCCCGGTCGGAAACAGCCCGTGAACCGGTAATCGTTGTCGCTGACGACAGCGAGGTGGGCAACCTTATCGTTCGTGAACTATCCGATCGGTTTGAAGCTGAACCGTACAAGGGCGCCGATTTCATCAGGCGAGCTAGCGGCGGTGAGTTAGCCCTTGGCGATCTGGGTGGCATAATCTACCTGCCGGATTGTGGCGACGAGACGCTAATTGCATCGTCCTGGTCGGACGGCGGAGCTACGTCGCCCGCCTGCAGGCAGATGCTGGAGCTTGCCCAGATCTTGGCAAACGCGAATGCAGAATTGCCGCACGGATTTACCGTGCTTACCAGCGGTGCATATGCGATCCGCACGAAATCGACTGACCATTCGCCGTTGCAGTCACTTATGCCAGGACTTGGAAAAGCCCTGGCAATTGAACATCCGGAACTCAATTATCAGGGCATCGACCTCGATCCTGCGAACGTGAACAAAAGTGCGACCCGGTTCGCTCAACAATTTGGCCGGCAATTCTTCGAAAGTGAGCAGGTCATCCGGGGGGATTCGATCCTGGTGCCGAGGCTTGTAACGGCTTCGCCTGCGGAGCCGCCTGAGGTGTTGTCCGATTCGACCTCCCGACTGACCAGTTCTAAGCGCGGACAATTGGGAAACTTGACTTACCAGGTTGTTCCGCTACCGACGTTGGGTGAGCGCGAGGTTCGAATTCGCGTGCGATCGAGCGGATTGAATTTCCGGGACGTTTTGAATGCGCTGGGCAACTATTCTGGCGGTGAAGTTCCCTTCGGTTCCGAGTGCGCGGGCACTGTCGAGGCAGTCGGCGCCGGCGTAAGCGGCGTGTCTGTCGGCGACGCAGTCCTTGCTGTTGCTCAACACGCGTTTGCCGATACAGTTATTGCGAAGCGCGAGCTGGTGGCGCGTAAACCGGAACAATTGAGTTTCGACGCGGCGGCATGCTTCCCGATTGCGTTTCTGACGGCACAATACTGCATAACGCATTTTGGCAATTTGAAGAAGGGCGAAACAATTCTGATCCACGCGGGTGCCGGTGGCGTCGGGATGGCGTGCATTCAGCTCGCAAAGCGAGTTGGAGCGCGCATATTCGCGACGGCCGGCAGTGTGGAGAAACGAACGTTGCTCGAAAGCATGGGTGTGGAGGCGACTTTCAGCTCACGCCAGGCGGATTTTGTCGAGAACCTCATGCAGGCAACCGACGGTCGAGGCGTAGATGTTGTAGTCAACTCTCTCACCGGCGATTTCATCCCTGCCAGTCTGGATGCGCTCGCGCCAAATGGGCGATTCGTAGAGATTGGGCGGGCGGAGATTTGGAGCGACGAGCATGTTGCAGAGCGCAGAGATGATGTTCTCTACGTTGCGGTCGACTTGAGTTCCGATATGACATCGCCCGACGACAAAATGCAACAGGCGCTGGAAGGCCTGGTATCCGACCTGGAGAACGGCGAAATCCAGTCGCTGCCGGTACATGCATTCTCCAGAGACGAAACGGTCGCTGCATTTCGTTATATGGCGCAGGCACAACATATCGGCAAGGTTGCAATCACAGCGCCTGTCGGCCTTGCAGATATCATTCGGCCAAATGCGTCTTATCTTGTTACCGGCGCATTCGGCAGCCTGGGCCGTATATCGGCAACCTGCCTGGCAGATCACGGGGCCCGGTCGCTCGTGCTCGTGGGGCGTCGAGCCCCTGGAGGCGAGGCTCAAAAGGACATTGAACAACTCAGATCCAGGGGCGTGGCAGTTGACGAACGCGTTTTTGATGTCGCCGATGCTGCAATGATTGAGGACGTATTCAAAGTCTGCCGGGATGCGGGACGACCGATCGCCGGAATCTTACATTGCGCCGGATCCTTGTCAGATGCGCCGGTTGTACAACAAACCTGGGAAAACTTCGAAAAAGTATTCGCTGCGAAAGTCCGTGCGACCTGGCACTTGCATGTACAAACCCTCTCAAACCCAGTCGATTTTTTCGTCAGTTATTCGTCGATTGCATCCGTGCTCGGCAGTGCGGGACAGGCAAACCATTGCGCTGCGAACGCCTTTATGGACTCATTGGCGCTCGGTCGCCGTATCAGTGGGTTGCCTGCAACCAGTATCAACTGGGGAGTCTGGTCCGAGATCGGAGCTGCAGTCGAACGAAACATTGCAGCGATTGCGGACTCGCGGGGACTTGCACCAATTTCCACAGACGATGGAATCACATTCCTGCTGCAGGTTGTTTCAAGCGCCCGAGGGCAGACGATGGTACAGAGTGTCGACTGGTCGAGGTATTTGAGCGACGAATCCGCGATTAATCGCGCGACCGACTTCTTCGCCAACGTCATTGAGCGCCGCCCGGCGGCATTTACTGCGACGGCTACCAGGGCAGCGCCGTCACGACGTCAGGAAATCGAAGATCTTCCCGATGGCATTCGAAACGAACGGGTGCGCGACTTGGTCCGAGAGGAATTGGCGGCAGTCTTGGGTCTTGAGACGGGGTCGTGCCCGGCTGATGACCTGCCGCTTAAAGATGCGGGGCTTGACTCATTGCTGGCCATTGAACTGCGCAACGCTTTGGGTCGCGCAATCGAAAAGCGATTGCCAGCGACATTGATGTTCGACTACCCGACGATTTCGGCGGTGTCCAAATTCATTTATCGTGAGCTGTTCCCAGCCGACATTGCAGCGGATACGAGCGAGCCTGATCGCAGCGACGGCGACCTTGATGACCTGTTCGGTGCGATCGAAGGGATGTCGGATTCGGAAGCCGCTGCTGTATTCAAACAGAAAGTTGAAGAAAATGACCACTGGGAATAGCAACAACAAGGAAAGTGCATTCGAGGAACGTCTCTCGCGCCTGTCGCGTGAGCAGCTGGCACTGCTGGCACTCGACCTGAAGCGTCGCCTCGACGATAAAGCGCCCAAGGTTTCCGAACCAATTGCCGTTGTAGGGCTGGGATGCCGCTTTCCGGGAGCCCGCGATGTCGATGAATTCTGGCGCCTAATGCAGGATGAGACCGATGCCATTTCCGAGATCCCGCCGGAACGGTGGGAAATAGAGGATTTCTACGACGCAGAACCACAAGCGCGCGGCAAGATGGTCACTCGGTTTGGCGGCTTTCTGAGTGACGTCCAAAGATTCGACCATGGGTTTTTTGGCATATCCAAACGAGAAGCCGTCAGTATGGACCCACAACAACGCATACTGCTTGAGGTCGCTTGGCATGCGTTGGAAAACGCCGGAATCGACCCTTTCGGGCTGTATGACTCGGACACTGGAGTATTTGTTGGTGTCTGCAATAGCGATTTTTTTGTTCGACAAACTTCTAATGATGTTGCGGAACTGGATATGTACGTATCC
>JAUHYO010000246.1 GCA_030426325.1 Gammaproteobacteria bacterium
GCGGCGTCGAAGTACACGAAGCCGGCGCTGAGCTTGTCGAGGTGCGCCGTGGGGAAGTGTTCGGCCGCGGCCTCCGCCGAGATCCGTCGATGCAGTTTCCCGATCCGCCACCCACCGGTCAGGTCGTACATCCACATCGCCGAGCCGAGCGCCTTGGCGACCTTCTTCGACACCACGCCGTCCTTGGACAGGATGGGGATCATGAACGGTCCGCCTTCCTGGAAAAAACGCACTATTGTGCTCATTTGTCTGCTCCTCTTAAAACAGAATTCTTGCATCTTGCAGGCACTGACCTGCACCTTAAACAAACTGCCATTCGTTCAACGACCCAATCGCCGCAATTACTCTTCTCCGTCACCGTACAGGTCGTCGTAGTAATCGACCTGGCGGACAAACTCGTCTCGATCGATTGGTGCGAGCACCTCGTCGAGCAACGTGTTGACGGGTTTGCCCATCAAGTCTCCCGGATCCGCCTTCTTCCAGGGCACGATATACAAAACTTTCGGTAACTCCTGGTTACCGGTGATCTCTGTTCGTCCCAGCTCAATCGAGTCCATGACACGATTGCCCGTTGTTTGCCGAGTGATGTCGCTGGCCGGCGCCGACGTATCGACGGCGGGCTCGATGTCGTCGGATTCCGATTCCTCCGACACGACAGGCTCGGGTTCAAATGCCGATGTATCGACAGCCGGACCAATCTCGTCAATCTCTTCCTGAGCGAAAGCAGCAAACGTTGCCAGTGACAAGGCAAGCATGATGGCGGATCCGAATACGAATGATCTTGAAGTACTCATGTCCGTCATTCCGCGACGTTTGCTGTACGCTGATTCGCCGCGAGGCGACGCGTCAGGTCCGAGATCCACTTTTCAACCTGCTCATCGTTTCCAACGATGGCCTGGTAGGCCTCAAAGTGCTGTAGCGCCTGATCCAGACGCTGCAGGTACAATTCGTTAAGAACGCCCAGGTTGTAGTGTGCCAAGGCGTAGTCGGGCGAGACTGTGACGGCCTTCAAATAAGCGGCCTCTGCCTCGAGAAATTTGCCATTTCTGCGAAGTAGCATGCCCAATTGGTTCAAAGCCGCAGGGTGACTGGGCTCGATCTCAAGCGCCGCATCAATTGCCGAGCTCGCCGCCGCATCATTGCCGTTATTGGCATGAATGATGGCCAGGTTGACGTAGGCACCGGGATATCCCGGGTACTGAAGCAGGAATTCCTTGAATCGGAGCTCGGCGTCGAGCATGTCGCCGCTGGCCATCGATGATGCTGCCTGCTCAAACAGAGTCAGGGCAGCAGCGGGGATCAGGCTTTCGCCCTGCTCGCCACCCGTTGCACCGGCCGGCGACGACGTTGGTCCTGGCCGGGTATCCGCCGTCTGCGTCGGCCCGGAGCCGGCACAGGCACCGAGAGCCAGCAGCACCAGCAACGCAGCGGCGGACCGCAAGTTCCTAATACAGCGCTGTAATGACATCTTCACTGCGCTCCTCTTTCGCGTACCGTGCTGGCATCATCTTCGCCAGTCGTTCGAAACTTTTCTGTACCCATTGATCGTAGACACCGTTCGCCGCGCGATCGGCATTCGCCATATAAAGGTCAATCGCTTTTTCCTCGAATGGGAAGGCCTGCTCTTCAAGCAGAATTTCGTATTGCTCAAGGGCGTCGGCGTCGAGCTCCTGCGGCCGGTCAGAACTCATCAAGTCGGCGCTGAACTTCTGGTAGACCTCACCCAGACGATATGTCGCCGCCGTCGTCACTTCCGCAATTCCGTATTCCGCCGCGCCTGTATAAGCGGAGATCACGTCTTCCATCAGTGATTTCTTGAGTTTGAGACTGTCCGCCAGCGGCTGAGTGAGTTTCACGACCTCGAAACGTCGCCGGACAGGTTCTGCCAGTTCAAGCGACGCTACGGCCGCAAGATAACGCGTCCGATCCGATCGCTGTGCGCCTGCCCGTGCGTCAACATCGACCAGTTCTTCAAGCCGCGCAATCACAGCCGCCTCGGAACCGGTTTGCCGTTCAATTTGCAGCAATCGATACCGCGCTTCGATCGATTCGGACAGTGGATCCGGGTAGCGGGCGAGAATGGCATTCAGTACGCGTTGCTCGCTTGCAACGGCTCCCGACGTCTCGTAAAGCTCTGAGGCTTTCCACAGGGCCTCACGCCGCACATCGTCGTCGCTTGTCTCAGCATCGGCGATACGCTCAAATTCGGCAGCGGCACGATCACCATCGCCCGACTCCAGGTAGGTCACCGCGAGCTTCTGCGTCACGTCATCGGCAAATTCGCTGTCCGGATAATCCGCCCGGAATTTTTCAAGTACGCCCGACGCCCGGTCCCAGGCCTGCAGATTTATCAACGCTGCCGCCGCGTCATATTCTGCTGTTGCACGAATATCCGAGTCCGGAACGACTTGTCCCAGTCGTGTGAAATGCGTTACGGCAGTTTCAAGATCGCCACTGTCGCGTGCCTGTTCGCCTTGCTTGTAAATTGACGACGCAATGCGATCCTTGATTTCCTGTGATGCAACCTGGTCGTCCGCCGGTGTGAAATTTCTTAAGTTGTAATAGGCGCTCTCTGCAGCAACAAAGTTGTTCAGGTCGAACTGCGAATGCGCGATGACAGTCCAGGCCGTCCGCAACAGCTTCGCATCGACTGGCGGTTGCTTGGCTACGACGGCCTGGCCAACCGCGATAGCCAGGTCAAACTGATTTTGCTTGAAGAGGTCTTCGGCGACGGTCGTCAGGACCGCGCCGGATTCCGGATGCTCTGGAAACGTATCCGCGAACTTCAGGCCACTATCCAGATACTGTCCGTGCCAGGCGGTCCTGAGCGCACCGTCCAGTGTCTTTTCGTGCTCACGATAGGCCAGAATGGCGGCATACCCTGCCACAGCTGATTTTTCGTGCTGAGGATAGTCGTAAGCCGTGCGTTCGTACTCCAGTGTGGCCGCTCGGAAGTCCTCGCTTTCAAACAGGATTTCGGCCAGCAAGAAGTTGGTATTGGCACTATCGGCTTCACCCGGAAAATAGGCTAGGTACTTGCGGTACCAGTTTGCTGCTTGCTGGTAGTCACTCCTTTCACCATCTTTCTGTGCTTCTGCGTGGTAGTACTGCGCGAGATCGGTCAGGTTGGATTTCAGGTGCGCTTCGACTTCTGCATTCTGATCGCGCGGATTGCGCACCCAGAATTCACCATCCATGCCGTAGCGTTCAACAAAATGTTTCTTTCCTTCGAGCACGAGACTCGGGAAGCCACCCTGCTTGTAAGCCTCGATGACCTCAACCTGCAAAAGAGGTGCCTTCGGGTGCAGCGGGTCGTGCGCCACAAATGCTTCATAAGTCACCGCCGCATCCTGGTAGCGCTCCTTCTCGAGATAGAGGTCGCCAAGGTTGCGATAAATAATGTAGCTGTAGTGTGGGTTGTTGCGCCCCGCGAGGAAACTGTCGATCGCCTTCGCACCGTCCATGTAGGAAAAGCTGATGCTCAGTACCCGGAACGTGTCTTCCACCAGCTCGCGTTCGGCGCGCGTCAGCGTCGCGAGGCGTTCATCACCCTCACCAATGTCAACATCACCGATCTTTCGATCCAGCAACTCGAAGAACGGGGTGAGGCTTTCTTCATGCCACGCCAGTTTGAACTGCGACCAGCCGAGCTTGTACAGCGACTGTTCATAGAAACGAGATGCATCGCCATACACAACGACGTCTTTGTATGCCATTTCCGAATCGTTATAGCGCTTGCGCAGGAACAGCATTTCACCGCGGCGAAATTGCACTTCATCGATTAACAGCGTATCGGGAAATTTCGCAACCAGTTCGTCGAGAACCGCTAGTGCCTCGTCCGTACGTCCGCCCACTTCGTACGCGCGTGCGAGCTGGTACAACACGGTGTCATTGCGTCGATAATCAGGATAGGCCTCTAGCAGTTGCTGGTACAGGCCGACCGCGTTGTTGTAGCCAGTCTGATCCAGCGCGTCGATATTGTCGACCAGCTGCTGCGCTTCGGTTGCTTCGAGCTCGAGGTCACCCAGGCGACGCATGGCCTCGGCCCGCAACTCAGGATCGTCAGAGACGAGATCAAGAAATGCCCGGTAGTTCTCGCGCGCCAGGTCAGAGCTGCCGAGTATCACTTTGCCGGTGCGAATATCGGCCTGCTTTCTTTCCAGGCTCTTGATCGTATCTCTTGTTTTCGGTTTATCGGCATAGGTCGGCTCAGCGACCAGTCCGAGTACCGCCAGTGCAGCGATCAATATCCGGGCGCGGGCAGCTATCACGGTGCAACCTCCCCGGCCGTTGCGGCTACGTCATAAATTGCTGCCAGCGCAAATCTTGCCTGCACAGTGTAAACATCGAGGCGCTGTTTTTGCGCCTGCAATTCATTGACAGCGATCGTCTGCAGAAATGCGAGTTGAATGACCAGCGCATCGTTCACTCGCAAGGCCATGTCATCAATCGCCGGGCCGAGGCCGTACACTCGATCGCTGAATTCCTGAAAGCGCAATGGCTCGTTGCGCATCGTTTCATCGATTTGCCGACGCGACCGCTGCGCCGCTACCAGGGCTTCGCCTGCATTGTTCAAATTGCGACGTATACGCCAAAGTCGATCCTTGAAATCCCGCTCAAGCTGCCATTGCAACACGCCTTTCAAAAGGCGGATTTTGTCGCGCACTTCTTCAGCTTCGGGGATATTGGCCTGCAACGCCGGTGCACCTTCAAGGCCCGTAATCTCGCCCCACATTTCAAATTCCGACTTTGTCGCCAGCGCAAGCCAGTCATGGCTTTCTTCGATGTTGTTCAGCGTCGAATCGAACTCAAGTTTGCGGCTGACCATGCCCTCAAGGTCTGCACGTGTAAGGGCATCCTGAACGCGAGGCAGACGCTCGTCGTATGCCTGCTTGCGAGTCTCCAGCATGTTCGCGTATACGGTGACATTGTCTCGCCAGCCGTCCAGATTCTTCTGCAGGTAATTCAGGTCTCGATAGTTTTTCAAGCCTTCCTGGAATTCATGCGTCGCCAGCAGGTGGAACAGATACCTGGCTTCCGGGCCTTCCGGCAGTTTCTCGAGTTGCCAGTACCATCCGGTGCTGTCGAGGGGATCGTTTGCCAGAAACTGCTCAAACATTTC
>JAUHYO010000247.1 GCA_030426325.1 Gammaproteobacteria bacterium
TTGTCGTTGCGTAGAAAAGCAAGGTTTTGCCGCCGAGCGCGCCGAGGTTGCCGCCGGACCCGATCCCCGCAACACCGACGATAATTGACGATGTGATCAGCGGCACGATGATCATTTTCAGGGCATTCAGGAACAGGTCACCGACATAGCCAAAAATAGCGACGAATTCGACGCCGAAAATGCCCGGCTCGATTCCGGTTGATCCTCGGTATTCGAAAATGGCGTATCCGGCGATTCCCGCCAGAACGATCGCAATCAGAATTTGCCAGTGCAGTGCTAGCTTGCGCATGAATCCCCCGTAACGGCGCAATACCGTGTTGGTGTTTTTCTTATGCGCTCAAGCTTAACGGAACAGGTCTTGGCCAGCCAGCGCGTCGTCGTTGATGATGATCTCGGCGTTTGCCTGCAGTGCCTGGACGAAGGCAACGAAATCGCCAATGCCGTACTGCTCAACCAGCTGGTTCTTACCCGCGTCGCGCTCGGCCTGGGGAATCGCTTCAGGTCGGCCCGGAATGACAGCTTCCAGGCTGTAGACCGTATAGCCCCCGTCCGCGCTACGCGTGGTGCCCAGCGTCGGTTGACCCTGCGTCGGCTTGACCGCAGTAAACACCGCGACGGCCAGGAACTGATCTTCGGTGTCGCGATCACGGCTCATGACTCGCGTTTCCGCGGGGACAGCGCCGACTGCTTCTGCGGCCACGGCAAATTCTTCGCCACCGCGCACAGCGTCCAGCATCGTTTGCGCACGCGCAGCCATCAGCTCATCGGCCTGCTGGTTGGTAAGCTGCGTTACGATTCGGTCTCGTACCGCGTCCAGTGATTCGCGGCTTGCCTCGTTGTGCTTGCTGACCGCGAACACAATCGAGCGGTTCGCATCAACTTCGATAACTTCCGACATGCGCGAGCCACTCAAAACGACGGGGTCGAAAATTGCGTCAACCGCGGCGATGCTGCCGTCAAATGGCTCCTCACTATCGCGCCGGAATCCGTTGTATACCTGGACCTCGCGGCCTACAGCGGCAGCAACTTCACTGATGTCGGATGCATCAAACAGCGCGGCCGAGAGCTTGCGTTCCAGCTCAAGGAACAGGCCTTCCGCTTCCTGCTCCTGCAATTCCGCCAGCAAGGACGCGCGAACCTGTTCAAATGGCAACGGCCCCGATTCCAGGATGCTGTCGAGTCGTACGATATGGAATCCGAAGTCGCCTTTAACCGGACCGGTAACCTCGCCTTCCTGCATTGAGAAAACCGCGCTGCCGAGCGCATCGGGCAACTGTGTTCGCGTCAGCGCACCGAGGTTGCCGCCGTCGTTTGCCGTACCGCCGTCCTTTGAATACTGTCGCGCCAGTTCAGCAAACGATTCGCCAGCACGCACACGTGTCAGCACCTCGTTGGCAATCGCTTTGGCGCCCTCTTCGTCGTCATCGAAGAGAATCAGGATATGCCGGGCCTGGCGCTGTTCGTCCTGCAGGTATCGATCTTTGTTAATTTCATAATATTCCTGCAGGTCTTCGTCGCTGACGTTGACCTCCGCGGCTACGGAATCCCGCAGAATCTCGACGTACTCGACATCGGCAGACTCCGGCAAATTGAACATCGTCGGATTTTCATCGTAGTACGCGGCAACCATTGCATCGGTCACGCTAATCTCGTCCGCAACGGCGTCAGGCGAAATCGATGCCGTGGTGACAAGGCGATTCTCGAACGCGAGATTCAGGAAACGGCGATAGCTCGATGGCGGTACGACTGAAGAACCAATGACCGCTCTTTGGAGTTGGTTTCGCCGCATTGACTGTTTTTGCGAAGCTTCGAACTGCGGTGCCGTCAAACCCGCCTGTGCGAGCAAGGTTTCGTAGGTTTCGCGATCGAATCGGCCGTTAACCTGAAATTCGGGAATTCCGTGCACGACTTCCGTGAGTTGTTTGTCGCTCACCTTGTACCCGGCATCGTCCAGGTAGTTGTCGATGACACGTTGCTGGATCAGCCCGTCAAGAACATTGCGACGCAATTGCAGTCGATATTCTTCCGGCAGGTTGGCCAGTTGCGGGTTGGACTGGATTCTTTCTCGGTAGGCCGACTCGAACTGCGCGAGGCCAATTTCAGAACCGTCAACTTTCGCCGCGTAATTCGAGCCGATTGTCGTGAAGCTCGCCCCGCCGACAAATACAAAGGACAAGGCAATGACAGCCAGTACGATCAGGGCCAGTTTGCCGGTCAGGTTTTCTCGAATATTCTGCAGCATAGTGAACGTGTCTTTGTTTATAAGGCGTGGCATCTTAAAAAAAATCCCGGGCCCCCGCTAGAGGGACCCGGGATCTTATCAGTGGCGGAGCGGACGGGACTCGAACCCGCGACCCCCGGCGTGACAGGCCGGTATTCTAACCAACTGAACTACCGCTCCAAATTCTGGTGGGTGCTGACGGGATCGAACCGCCGACCCTCGCCTTGTAAGGGCGATGCTCTACCAGCTGAGCTAAGCACCCAAGATATGAAAAAGCCCGTAGATACGGGCTTTTTCCTACCCTGTGCCCCCGTGGGGCGCGCTAGTTTACGGCATCCTTCAGGCCTTTGCCAGCCTTAAATCCGGGCACATTGCTGGCCTTGATTTGGATGGTTTCACCGGTACGTGGGTTGCGTCCAGCGCGTGCTGCGCGGGCTTTAACCGAAAACGTGCCGAAGCCAACGAGTGATACTGAACCGCCGTTAGCCAAGGTACCTTGAATGCTATCGAGTACTGCGTCGACCGCTTTGGTTGCATCAGCTCGTGACAAGCCGGCTGCGCCCGCAACTGCGTCTATGAGTTCTCCCTTGTTCATATAATTCACCCTTGCAGATTGATTAAAGAAATGGCCATCAATCCAGCGTGCTTCCTCAATGTCGCAATCCGCTGAATCGTCGAATGTGGCTCCGTGCATCCACAAACAACTACGGGGCTTATACCAAGCGCCTCATATACCGTCAAATATCCATTAACCACGCGGGTTTCAGCGCCTTAGTGCGGGCGGACCGAGTCCTCACCTTTTTGCTCATCCGCAGGCGATTTCGATTCGGCTTTCGGCTCGTCCGAAGCCGCGTCCGGCAGCGGCATATGAGCGAGCGCATGCTCCATGACCTCGTCGATCCATTTCACTGGAACTATCGTCAGCTTGTCTTTGATGTTCTTCGGGATTTCCGCGAGGTCTTTTTCGTTCTCCTGCGGTATTAGCACCTTCCCGAGACCACCGCGGTGGGCCGCCAGCAGCTTCTCTTTGAGGCCACCGATAGGCAGTACTTCACCCCTGAGCGTGATCTCGCCGGTCATGGCCACATCGCTCTTTACCGGCACCTTGGTCAGGGCGGACACCAGCGCGGTACACATGCCAACTCCCGCACTCGGTCCGTCCTTCGGAGTGGCTCCTTCGGGCACGTGGATATGGACATCAACCTTCTGGTGGAAGTCCTCGTCAATGCCCAAAACAGCCGCCCGGCTGCGGACCACTGTCATGGCCGCCTGGATCGATTCCGTCATCACTTCGCCGAGCTGGCCGGTGTGATTCAGCTTACCTTTGCCCGGTACCACGGCCGCTTCGATGGTCAGGAGTTCGCCGCCCACCTCGGTCCAGGCGAGGCCGGTCACCTGGCCGATCTGATCGTTCTCTTCGGCCTTGCCAAAGCGGAATCGACGTACGCCCAGGTACTTTTCCATGCTCTTTGGTGTGACTCGCACACCCTTTTCACGCGGCTTCAACAACAGCGATTTGACAACCTTGCGGCAGATCTTGGAAATCTCGCGCTCGAGATTCCTGACACCCGACTCACGCGTGTAGTGCTGGATGATGTCTCGCACGGCGCTTTCCGTGATCGTGAGTTCGTCGTCCTTGAGTCCGTTTTCCTTGAGCTGCTTCGGCACGAGGTACTTGAGCGCGATGTTCGTCTTCTCATCTTCGGTATAGCCCGGAATGCGAATGACTTCCATACGATCAAGCAACGGCGCCGGGATGTTCAGACTGTTGGCAGTACAAACAAACATGACGTCCGATAAATCAAAATCGACTTCAAGGTAGTGGTCGGCAAACGTCGAGTTCTGCTCAGGGTCGAGCACTTCGAGCAAAGCCGACGACGGGTCACCACGAAAATCCATCGCCATCTTGTCGACTTCGTCGAGCAGGAACAGCGGGTTCCTGACACCGGTCTTTGACAGGTTCTGGATAATCTTGCCCGGCATTGACCCGATATAGGTTCTACGATGACCGCGAATTTCCGCCTCATCCCGCACACCGCCCGGCGACATACGGACGAACTTCCGGTTTGTCGAGCGCGCAATGCTTTGGCCCAGCGAGGTCTTGCCGACGCCCGGCGGCCCAACGAGGCAAAGTATCGGGCCTTTAAGCCGCTTCACACGCTGTTGTACCGCCAGGTACTCAAGAATGCGCTCCTTGACCTTTTCAAGACCGTAGTGATCTTCCTCAAGAACCTCTTCTGCCTGTTTCAGGCTCTTGAAGACCTTGCTGCGTTTTTTCCAGGGTGCCTTGACCAGCCAGTCAACGTAATTGCGAACCACAGTGGCTTCGGCCGACATCGGCGACATCAGCTTGAGCTTGTTAAGTTCCGAGACGGCCTTTTCCTTGGCCTCTTCCGGCATGCCGGCTTTTTCGATCTTGTTTTCGAGATCCGCCAATTCGTTTGGCACGTCATCCATCTCGCCAAGTTCTTTCTGAATCGCTTTCATCTGCTCATTCAGGTAGTACTCGCGCTGGCTTTTTTCCATTTGCTGTTTGACGCGGCCGCGAATGCGTTTCTCGATCTGCAGAACGTCGATCTCACCCTCAATAATGCCAAGCACCTGTTCCAGCCGGCTCTTGACGTCCTGAATTTCGAGGATGCGTTGCTTTTCGGAAAGCTTCAAAGCCATGTGCGCGGCGACCGTATCGGCCAGGCGACCGGCTTCATCGATACCGCTCAGCGACGTCAGCACCTCGGGCGGGACCTTCTTGTTCAGTTTCACATAGGCTTCGAACTGCGAAATGATCGAGCGAACGAGAACGTCGATTTCACGTTCATCGTGACGATCGTCCTCGTTCAGGAGTGTTATTTCAGCCGAAAAATGA
>JAUHYO010000248.1 GCA_030426325.1 Gammaproteobacteria bacterium
CAGCTTAGGTTCGCAGGGAGTTCCTGAGTTAGACTGGCGTAATGAAAAACCTATTTGATGTCAGCGGCAAGGTCGCTCTGGTTACCGGAGGCTCACGCGGAATCGGCGAAATGATTGCTGAAGGCTTCGTCGCGAATGGTGTGAAAACCTATATCTCCTCGCGCAAGGCGGACGCCTGCGACGCAACAGCGGCACGACTGTCAGAGCAGGGCGAATGCATTGCGATACCGGCTGACCTGTCAACGAAGGAGGGCATCCGGTCGCTGGTCACTGCACTGAAGTCGCGAGAGAAAAAGCTCGATATCCTCGTAAACAATGCCGGCGCAACCTGGGGTGCGCCGCTGGAAGAATTTCCGGAATCCGCATGGGACAAGGTCATGGACATCAATGTCAAAGGACCGTTTTTCCTGACACAAGCCCTGTTGCCGTTGCTGGAAGCTGCGGCGGACCCGTCAGCCCCCGCTCGAGTCATCAATATAGGCTCTGTTGATGGCCTGAACATCAATCGCATGCCAACGTTTGCCTACGGTCCGTCCAAAGCGGCGGTGCACCACCTGACGCGAACGCTCGCAACGCACCTGGCACCAAAGCACATCACCGTCAACGCGATAGCGCCGGGACCGTTCCCGAGCAAGATGATGGCGCACACGCTGAAAACCATGGGCGACGAAATCCGGGCCGGTGTGCCGCTAAAGCGCGTTGGCGAAGCGGCGGACATGGCAGGCGCCGCGCTGTACCTCGCGTCGAAGGCTTCGAACTATGTCACCGGCGCAGTTATCCCGGTCGACGGCGGCATCGTCGCTTGCGCCGGAACCCTGTAGAACCATCGAAAAGGACTGTGTAATGGCTCTGCTGCAAACACGTCCGGCTTCGTGGCATTATTCGGGATTGCACGAGAGCGATCAGTGACACCATGAACGAGCAGGCCAGAAAACTTTTGGTTGTTGAGGACGACCCGGTTCTCCTCAAGCAACTCAAGAAATGTTTTGATGGCTATGATGTGTACACAGCGAAGAATCGTGAGGACGCAATCGTTGAACTGCGACGCCACGTGCCTGCTGTCGTTCTCCAGGACCTCGGGCTCCCGCCACATCCCGATGGTATGGAGGAAGGTCTTGCAACTCTGGCCGAAACCCTGCGCCTTGCACCGCATACCAAGGTTGTTGTACTCATCGACAATGTCGACCAGGAAGTCGCGATGTCGGCGGTGGCGCAGGGCGCCTATAATTTTTACAAGAAGCCAATCGAGTACGACACGTTACGGCTGATCGTCAACAGGGCGTTCGCAATCTCCGAACTTGAAGCCGAAAACCGGCGCTTGCAAAACCGCGTCAACGAATCCCCGCTCGACGGCATTGTTGCAGCCAGTGAAGGCATGCTTGCGGTTTGTCGCATGATTGAAAAAGTTGCGCCGACCGACGTTACCACGCTGTTGCTGGGCGAGAGTGGCACCGGCAAGGAGCTGCTTGCCAGGGCTCTGCACAACCTGAGCCCTCGAGCGGGCAATAATTTTGTCGCGATCAACTGCGCGGCAATTCCAGAGAATCTTTTGGAGTCCGAGCTTTTCGGTCACGAAAAAGGATCGTTCACCGGCGCGCACAAACAATCCATTGGCAAAGTCGAACTCGCCAATGGCGGTACGCTATTCCTCGACGAAATTGGCGACATGCCGATTGCATTGCAAGCCAAGATGCTGCGTTTCTTGCAGGAGCGTGTCATTGAACGTGTCGGTGGCCGCCAGGAGATTCCGGTCGACGTGCGCGTTGTTTGTGCAACGAATCAGAGTCCGGCGGACCTGATCAAGGAAGGGCTCTTTCGCGAAGACCTCTATTACCGCGTCAGCGAGATCACAATCAATATCCCGCCGTTTCGCGATCGGGAGGAAGGACGGCTGATTCTTGCGCGTACCTTGCTGCACAAGTATTGCAAAAAGCAAAAGCGCGCGATCAATGGTTTTGCAGATGATGCCATTCAGGCGATCGAATCCTACGCGTGGCCCGGTAATGTTCGGGAGCTGGAAAACAAGATCAAGGGGGCCGTCATCATGGCCGACGGCAAGATGGTTACCGCGATGGATCTCGGCCTGAACGGCGGAGACGATGACAGCGAATCCCTGAATTTGCGCGAAGTGCGCCGGCATGCTGAAACCAAGGCGATTCGCGTTGCGTTAACCAAGAGTTACGGGAACATCTCCAAGGCTGCCGAACTACTGGGTATTACACGCCCGACGCTCTACGACCTGCTTAACAAGTATGGTCTGAGCTCGGATTCCTACTCGAAGAAGGCGGCACCCTGACAGCGGAGCCGACGAGACACTATCGCGGTTTGAATTCGTCCGGATTGAGTTCGTGGCGGGCCAGCAGCTTGTAGAAGTCCGTGCGATTGCGTTTGGCGAGACGTGCCGCCTGGCTGACATTGCCGGTCGTGATTTGCAAAATCTGCGACAAGTAATTGCGTGTGAACTCATCGCGCGCATCGGAAAACGATGCCAGCTTGCCTGCATGTTCGCCAAGCGATTGCTGCACCAGCTCACCGCTGATGACAGGCGATCGTGACAAGGCGACATTCTGGCGAACGACGTTGTATAGCTGGCGGATATTGCCAGGCCATTCGGCGGTCACCAGCATCTCAACGGCCTCAGGCGCGTAGACCTTTCGCTCATGATCGCCGTCGCGTGAGATTTGCTGCAGAAAGTGCGCGACCAGCAACGGAATGTCCTCGCGCCGATCATCAAGCGTCGGCAATTTGATGTTCACGACGTTCAAACGGTAGTACAGGTCTTCGCGGAATCGGCCCTGTCCCATGAGTTCCTGCAGATCGCGGTGCGTTGCGGAGATTACGCGCACATCGATTTCCAGTGCCTCGGTACTGCCTACGGGCCGTACCTGGCTTTCCTGCAACACGCGCAGCAGTTTCACCTGCAGACGCATAGGCATGTCGCCGATTTCATCGAGCATCAGCGTGCCGCCTTCGGCGGCCTGGAACAGTCCTTCGTGACTGCGTGTCGCGCCAGTAAATGCGCCTTTCTCGTGGCCGAAAAGTTCAGACTCGAGCAGGTTTTCCGCCATCGCGCTGCAATTAATGGCGACAAAGGGTTTGTTGTGACGATCGCTGGCTTTGTGGATCGCCTGCGCCAATAGCTCCTTGCCGGTGCCGCTTTCACCGGTGATCAGCACCCTGGCATCGGTTGCGGCAACCATCTTCGCCTGCTGCATGACCTCTTTCATGGCCTGGTTGCGCGTGATAATCGCCGAGGCCCAGCTCTCGTCAACGTCCGAGCTGCCCGATACTTTCAGCGCGCGGTCGACCAGCGACATCAGCTCGTCCTTGTCGATGGGCTTGGTCAGGAAGCCGAAGGCGCCATGCTGGGTTGCTGTGACCGCATCCGGGATCGTGCCGTGAGCCGTCACGATGATGACCCTCAGGCCTGGCGACCGTGTCTGGAGTTCCTTCAACAGGCCGATGCCGTCCATCTTGTCCATGCGCAAGTCGGTGACCACGAGGTCAGGGGTGAAGCGATTCAATGCCCCTAGCGCTTTATGGGCGGATTCGACGGCTTCGACTTCATAGCCTTCGGCACGCAAGCGGATGCTCAGCAAGCGCAGCAGGCCGGGATCGTCGTCAACGAGCAGGATTTTGCCTTCAGTCTGGGACTGCTTATTGGCCATAACGGATTATGTCACGCGAATTCGAGGTATCGGCACAGGTTAAGGGGTATTGGAGTCATGGGCAAGATGTCTCCATTGGACGACGCTAAGTCCTTACTCTTGTTCCCGAATACTGCGCTCGATCGACGTGATGGCTTCAAGCTTTGCATCGGCCTCTTCGAGTTCCCGCCTGAGCCGGCGATTCTCAGCCTCGACCGTGGCCAGGCGCTGGCTGATCGCCTGCTCCTGGGTTTGCGTCGCGCGCGACGTGGTCGCCCGCATGCGACGCACCTCCGCGTCAGCGACGATCTGGCGTTCGACGCTGTTCAGGTGAATGGTCGCCATCGAAATTTCGGCCGGCGTCAGGAGTACCGTCTGCGTCAGAACCTCTCGCAGCAGGCGCTGTGCTTCCTGAGGGTCCGATTCGGGATGACCGGGAATCGCGAGGACAAGACCCAGTCTCAGGTTCGTCGACGGGCTGGGTGTCAGGGTGGCTGCGGCGTGAGCATCGGCATAAATTTCAGCTTGCGCGGCAGGATCGCCGCTGGCGATTTTTCCAAGTTCCTGCACATACACTTCGATTTCCGGCGCGCCGAGAATTTCACCTTCCTCAGAGCGATCCGAGATCCTGTCCTTAAGCCAGCTGGTCGTTTCACCACAGGCAGGCAGCATCGTCGTGATCATTGCGATCACGGCAATTCTTGAAACTCGTTGTGCCTGTCCTGTCTTAAGCATTCGCCGCCAGTTTTTGATGTCCTACGGCCCGCGCCTGCGGGATGTGAATTCGAAAGTGCGCGCCCGGGAACTCATCCGAGTCGACCAACTCTACAGACCCATCGTGTGCCTGAATACATTCCAGCACGACCGACAGCCCGATTCCCGTTCCGCCGACCTGGCCGCCCTGCTGCCGGCGGCCCTGGAAGAAGGCCTCGAATATTCTCGGGCTTTCATCCTCCGGAATTCCCGGTCCGGTATCGCCGAATTCGATGATGAAACTCGTCGGCGTTCGGCTCGCCCGGATCGTGATGTAACCGCCGCGCGGTGTGAACTTGATCGCGTTCGACAGCAGATTATCGAGGACAGTGCGAATTTTGTCCTGATCCGCGTTCACAATAATGTCATCAACTTCGAGTTTTAACTGGATATTGGCTGCCTGCAAGGCCAGTCGTTGCGCCTTCGCGACAAAAATGACCTGTTTTCGAAGTTCGAAGTCCGTCAGCGTCAATATTTCGCTCTTGGTTTGCCAGGCGCTGAAACTCAATAAATTCTCGATTAGCTGCTGCAACTTCAGGCCGTTGATGCGCAGGATCCCGGTGACCTCGCGCTGCGGACTGTCCAGTTCTCCGACCGACCCATCGAGCAGCAGTTCAGTGCCTTCGCGAATATTTGCGAGCGGCGTTTTCAGTTCATGAGACATGTGACGCAGGAAT
>JAUHYO010000249.1 GCA_030426325.1 Gammaproteobacteria bacterium
CGTTTTACGGCATCTTTCATGGCGACGGCGGGCTGGCCTGTATTTCCATTTCATGCCACTCGCCGTCCTCAAGATCGAATCGAATCGATCGAATCGATTCTGCATTGCCGACGACGGTCAGGGCATTTAGCTTTTTGGCAATGCGACTGGAGCGCGGACGCAGCATCAGCGTCCAGTCGTCCGCCGCGCCGCTCAATTCGCTGTGAAAAACCTTTTCGATCTGCGCCGTCTCGCCGGCGAGAATGGCTTCGATACCTCCCAGCATCGTTTTCAGGGAGCGGCTTTTTTTCAACGACAGCGTTTGTACTTCACCATCCCGCTCAATCCGGATCGTGTCGCCGTTGACCAGGTAGGCCTCATGAAACGGCACCTCGATAACTTTTCTTAGCGAACCATCCTGCAAATATTCCAGGTATCCGCTGAATACCAATGCATCCTTCAACAGCCGGTTGTGACGCACCTCGCGGAATTGGACACGCGACGGTGCCGAAATACTTGTCTTGTCGAGGATCAGTTGCAGCTCGAGTGAACTTGCCGACGCGGATGCCAGAATCGCGAAGCTGCAAAACAAAAATATCAGGTGTCGAGTCTTGCTACCCATACTAATCCCGCTGGTTGGCACTGTTCAGTTCGGCGAAAAGCGCGCGCACCGCGTCGATCCGGATCTTGCCCGTTTCCAGGCGCGGCAGTTCAGACACACGGATAACCGGCCGGGGCAGGAATACGGGATCTATCCTGCTGCGCAGGGCGCCGAGAATATCAGATACGTTCAAGTCCGGCGCTGTTACCAGCGCGGCAAGACGCCCGGTACCGGTGTCCGGCTCAAATATGACGCCGTCAACAATACCGGGTATTTCGCGCAAACGTAAATTCATATCCGCGAGTGATCCGCGCTTGCCGGCGATATTAACCATGTCCTGCTGCCGCCCGACCCAGCGAAATCGATCCTTTGCGGTCAGCTCAATGATATCGGGTAATAGCACGTCCTCGGGCAAATGCTCTGCAGATATCACCACGCCTTCGCCTGTCATGGTCAGTGTGAATATTGTCGAGTACCGCCATTCCTCATCGAGGGCTGTGCGGCGGGTCGCTAATATCCCGGACTCACTGCATCCAAACACGTCCTGGACCCGGGTGCCAAGCGACGCTTCGAGCGCCGCTGCGAGTTCCCTGGAAAGCGGTGCAGTGGCCGTTAGTATTTTGCTGATGCTCCGGGTTCTGACGCCGGACTTCATCAATGCTTCGAGATGGATGGGCGACGACACCAGAACCTTGGGTTCCGGCAGAGCATCAAGTGCATCAGCGATATCTTGCGGGTAGAACGGTGTGACATCGCTGATGGCCACGGCGGCGAACAACGGCAGCAGGATCGACGTTTCCATGCCCCACATATGCTGCGGAGGCACAGTCGCAAGCATATTGACGCAACTCGTTGCGTCATCGAGGACCATCGTGGCATTGCTCCGGGTGCCGGCGCAAAACGTGCGCCAGTACTTGCGATTGGGTCTCGGTGTGCCCGTGCTGCCCGAAGTGAATGCGATTGCCGCCAGTTGCTGATCCGGGATTTCCGGCACACTGGCATCGTCGGCACTGACGCAGGGCAGCGTTTCCTCGCCGCCCTGTCCCAGAACGTACGTGCCCGGATAGCTTTCCGACAGAGACTCGAGCGTCGCTGCCTGGCGATTCGGCGGCATCAGCGTGCACTGGCCGGCAAGCAAGGCGGCGCAAAATGCTCGCAAATACAGGTAGCGGTCCGCGTGAAGGTTTATGACAAAAGGATTGTCCGGCAGCTTTTCGGCGAGCGAGCGAGCCTCGGCGATGAACTGATCCACCCGAACCGGCTCACCTCGCCGTACCGCGATAATCTCATCAGGCGCGCGGCTCGTCAGTACACTCAGGCCGAATGTTCCTCGATGTAGGCATTCAGGGTACGAAGCGTACCGAACGCATGCTGCATGTTCTCATCATCGGCCTTGAGCTGAATCGAATATTTTTGCGTTATCGCGAGCGCCAGCTCCAGCGCATCGATGGAGTCCAATCCCAAACCTTCATTGAACAGCGCCTCGTCAGGGTCAATCTCGCCCGGATCGACGTCTTCGAGATTGAGGGCATCAACCAGTAATTTGGCTAACTCGAATTCGTTTTCAGATTGTCCCTGCATGTCTCTCTCAATAGCTATAGGGTTTGGCGACCAGCGAAGGTATGATAGTTCGTTCAAACAATTAAGCAAGAAGCGACACGCTTCGACACTACATGACCAAGCACGAAACCGATGTATTAGTAATTGGCGGTGGCCCCGCGGGCACAACATTTGCGACCTTATTGCGAAAGCAGGGTCGGCAGGTAACGCTGCTCGAAAAAGGCCGCCACCCGCGCTTTCACATTGGTGAATCATTGTTGCCGATGAACTTGCCAATCCTGGATCGCCTCGGTGTACTGGACGATGTACGCAAGATTGGCGTACCGAAACTCGGTGCCGACTTCACCATCGGGAACAGCGGCGAAAGCGAACGCGTTTTCTATTTCCGTGATGCGCTCGGTGAAAGTCCGCCGCACGCTTTCGAAGTACGACGCTCGGAATTCGACCACCTGTTGTTTGAAAATTCGCGCCGGGCCGGCGTACAGATTCACGAGGATACCAAGGTCACAAAAGTGACACCCAACGCCGATGGCTCTCACGATGTCGTGGCCATCGACGATCAGGGCACGACCCACCACTGGGTCGCTAAGTTCCTCGTCGACGCCTCGGGGCGCGATACCTTTTTGTCCAGAGCGAATGGCTGGAAGCTGCCCAATCCGCGCCATGCCAGTGGTGCCATTTTCGGGCACTTTCGCGGCGTGCAACGTCGCGACGGCGATGATGAGGGAAATATCAGTATCTACTGGTTCAAACAGGGGTGGATCTGGATGATTCCCCTGCGTGGCGAAACCATGAGTATTGGCGCCGTCTGCAGTCCGGAATTCCTGCGTACACGCAAGGCGTCACTCGACGAGTTTCTTCTCAAGGTTATTGCAAGCGTCCCGGAAGCCGCCGCACGCATGCGCTCGGCAAGCGCAGACATGCCCGCGCAGGCGACCGGTAACTACTCTTACCTGTCCGATCGCATGATCGGTCCGGGTTACATCATGGTTGGCGATGCGTTCGCCTTTATCGACCCGGTGTTTTCGAGCGGCGTGTACCTTGCCATGAGCAGCGCGGAGCGCGGCGTGGACGTTGCCGAAGCCTGGCTATCCGGCAGCCGCCGGCAATACGCGAAAGCACGCCGCCGTTACGAAAAGCTGACGCGACGCGGTATCTCGATCTTCTCCTGGTTCATTTATCGCTTCACGTCGCCCGCCATGAGCAACCTGATGAGTAACCCGAAAAACGCACTGCAGGTTGTCCAGGCCGTTATTTCGATGCTTGCGGGCGACGTTTATTCAAACCGTGCTGTACGGCGGCGCCTGCTTGTCTTCAAGACGATCTACAGTATGTCGTGGCTGATGAACTGGCGTGAATCACTTGCAGACCGACGCGCCAAGATGGCTGGCGTGCGCATGGCGAACCGGGCGGCCGAGTGACCTCGGAGCATCGTTATTTGCAGGTGTCGCTCAGCGACAGCATTTCCCCTCCCAGCACCGATCAGCACTTGCTGGTCGCGTTTCGCTTCGGGGCTGACCCGAACACGGCAAGTCATCCTGCTGTCGTGGACATCGCGCTTGAGCCGCTGGGGTCTGGCGAGATTTACGAATGCTGGTGGGTTGCCGAGCCCGTCCGCTATCGCCGAAACGGAAACACCCGTATCGCAGAATGTTCCGACTACGCTGTTCTGGTTCAGGAAATCGACGAAGGGCCCGGCGACGACCTGACATCGCTGACGCAGGACGCGTATCGGGAAACGTTCGAATCATTGCGATCAACCAACCACTCGCGCATGGCCAAAGTCTGGAATTACCTTGGTGCGATCAACGCCGGCGACGGAGATGACGAGCGCTATCGAAAATTTTCGGTGGGCAGAGCGTCCGCGTTTTCCGAATACGCGTTGCCCGATGATGCAGCACCGGCAGGCACCGGCATTGGTACGCGGCTGCAGCGCGGCCTGACGATTGTTACGCTGGCCTCCCGGCACCCCTTGCTCCTGGCCGAAAATCCTCGACAAATCAGCGCGTTCCAGTATCCGCGGCAATACGGCCCCAGTAGCCCGAAATTTGCACGCGGTGCCGCAGTGCTGACTGGCAAGCATGCCCTGCACCTGTTGTCAGGTACCGCATCCATCGTCGGTCATGAGTCTCTGCATCCCTTCGACGTCGAGGCGCAACTCGAGGAAACGCTCCGCAATATTGCGGCACTGGGTGATTCGCTGTCGGTGCTTGACGGCGACAGCGTTCATCGCGTCTATATGCGTGAATCGGGGGACACGGACGCCATTGCGACAGAGTTGCAAGAGAGACTTGCGGTCCGGCGTGACCAGATCGTTTTTCTACGTGGCGATATTTGCCGCCGCGAATTGCTGATTGAAATCGATGGCGTCAGGCTGCAGTAGTCACCTGTTCGCATCGCCCTCGTCCGTCGCCTTGACCGGTGACGGCTCGCCGTCGAACAACCAGTTCTCGATCGGCCCCTTGAGAAACACTGGAAACAGCCAGAACGCGAGACCCAGGCTGATCGCACCGATCGGCGGGGAAATTCGCACCACGTAGACCGGCCAGGCGAACGCCATGCCCGTATTCTTGAAAGAATCGACAACAATATTCACGGCGAAGGAAATCAGCTGGCCATCGAACACCTGGCCAATATTGCCGATGTCCTCTCCGATCGACCCGACCTCAAGGATGATAAAGGTCACCGCGAATCCGCAGGCGTAAAGACCGCCGCCGCGGACATCCCAGACTTTGCGAAACCAGGTCCGGAACCAGCCATGCGAACGCCTGGGAAGCGCACGCGCTTCCTGGCCAAGTCGATCCGAGAGGCGTTGTTTGTTCAGGACTTGTCGAGCTTGCTGATCTTGGATCCTTCCAGCGTCAGGTTGTACATCAGGCCCTTCGAGCCGTAGATGAACCCGACGACCGGATCCTTGATATTTTGACTGT
>JAUHYO010000250.1 GCA_030426325.1 Gammaproteobacteria bacterium
CACCAACGACGTTTCACTAAACATCATGTCGCTCGGTGGCATTGCACTTGCCGTCGGCATGCTCGTCGACAACTCAATCGTTGTACTGGAAAACATTGTCCGCAAAAAAGAAAAAGGCGAATCAATTGTCGACGCAGCCCGTAATGGAACCGCCGAAGTGGGCGGCGCAGTGGTCGCAGCAACACTCACCACGATCGCGGTATTTTTCCCGATGGTTTTCATCAGCGGAATTGCCGGCCAGCTTTTTCGGGACCAGGCACTAACGGTCACATTTGCACTGGTTTTCTCGCTAGTCGTGGCGCTGACACTGATCCCGATGCTTGCATCACTCGGTGCACGAAGCCGCTACGACGACGGTGACGATGGACAGCCGGCGAACTGGTTTACCCAGTCGGTTGCTTTGGTCATCAAGCTATTTGGCCTCGTCTTCTTTGGCCTGCGCTGGGTATTCTGGATTGTTTTGTGGCCCGCTACCTGGGTATTGCAGGCATTCTACCGGGCGGTAGCCGCCGTTTATCCGGGACTCCTGCGCTGGTCGCTGCACAATCGCCTGATCGTCCTGGGCGTTGCGGTCCTGATATTTGTCGCAACCATGTCATTGATTCCCCGACTTGGCACGGAATTGATTCCTCAGTTTTCCCAGGGTGAATTTACCGCCAACTTGAGGCTTCCTCCCGGCAAGCCCCTGGCTGAGACAGATAAGGCTATCCAGGTGGCACAGCGTGCCGCCGCCAAGATCGACGCCGTTGAACTTGACTACTCTGTTGCCGGCACCGGGAACCGGCTCGATGCGAACCCTGTCGACGCCGGTGACAACACGGGCACATTGAGCATCAAGCTCAACGAAGGTTCCGGGCGCGCGGCGGAGAACGCGACAATGAACGCAATGCGTACCGAGCTGGCGACGCTGGCCGGTGTGCAATTCGAGTTTACCCGCCCATCGCTGCTGTCCTTCGCAAGTCCGTTGCAGGTCGAGGTTTCCGGTTACGATCTCGCAAGCCTGTCTCAGGTCAGCCGATCGGTCGTGCAGGCAATGTCTGCGAGTGACAGATTCACGGACATCAAGACGACGGTCGAGAACGGCAACCCGGAAATACAGATTGTCTTCGATCAGGAACGAGCGGCGAAGTTGGGACTGACCGTGCGCGAAATTGCCGATAGTGTCGTTGCCAACGTGCGAGGCGAGCTGGCAACGCGATACACCTGGCGTGACAAGAAAATCGATGTACTGGTCCGAAGTGTCGACACGCGCGAATCCAGTATCGAGGAGATTCGACGCCTGATTGTCAATCCGCTATCGGAACGTCCGGTGACGCTGGATGCGGTCGCGACGGTCACAGTATCGCAAGGTCCGTCCGAAATCCGGCGTGTTGCCCAGCAACGCGTGGCCATCATTTCCGCGAATTTCGCGTACGGTGACCTGGGAGCGGCGGCGCTTGAGGCCGGTGATATCGTCAGCAAGATACCGATGCCTGCCGGAATTAGTGCCATCGTCTCGGGTCAAAGCGAGGAAATGCAGGATTCATTCACATCGATGAAATTCGCACTGCTGCTCGCGGTGTTCCTCGTGTACCTGGTTATGGCATCGCAGTTTGAATCCCTGATTCACCCCTTCGTCATTCTGTTTACGATTCCCCTCGCACTGGTCGGTGCGGTGCTGGCCCTTTTTGTCACCGGAACGACAGTCAATATTGTGGCGTTTATCGGCGTCATCATGCTCGCCGGCATCGTCGTCAATAATGCAATCGTCCTCGTCGACCTGATCAATCAACTCCGCGCACAGGGTCAGGAACGGCTGGACGCCATCATGGAAGCGGGCTCCGCAAGGCTGCGCCCGATTTTGATGACCTCGTTAACAACGACCCTGGGACTGCTGCCTATGGCAATGGGATTTGGCGAAGGCTCGGAAGTTCGAACCCCGATGGCAATTACCGTGATCGGCGGACTGACCGTGTCGACGTTCCTTACGCTGGTGGTCATTCCGGTTGTTTACTCCCTGGTAGATAGAAGATGAAACATACAGAAGTTGCGTTACGCCGCCCGGTCACGACTGTTGTCATTTTCGTGGCTTTATCGCTGGTCGGTTTGCTTGCATCGCGACTGCTGCCGCTGGAGAAGTTCCCGGATATCGAGTTTCCCGGCATTTTCATCCAGGTACCCTACGACGGCTCGACGCCGGAGGAAGTGGAGCGCCTGATTACGCGGCCGGTGGAAGAGGCGCTGGCAACTCTGTCCGGTGTCGAGAGAATGTTTTCCAGCTCGGACGAGAACCAGGCTCAGATTTTCCTGCAGTTTGGATGGGATCAGAGCATGGGCGCCAAAGGCATTGAAGCTCGCGCCAAAGTCGACAGCATCCGTCACTTGCTGCCGGACGATGTCCGTCGGGTACTGGTTTTCACCGGGTCGCTGGGCGACCAGCCGGTATTGCAGCTTCGCATTTCTTCGCAGCGGGACCTGTCCAACAGCTTTGAACTGCTGGATCGCTTGCTGACACGACGCCTTGAGCGTATCGAAGGCGTTTCCCAGGTATCACTGCAAGGCGTGGATGCGCGCGAAATCCGCATCCTGCTGAAGCCCGATCAACTGGCTGCGCATGGTGTGGACATCGCAAGCGTTCGAGACCTGCTGATGCGCAGCAACTTCGCCGTGAGCGCCGGACGGATTACCGCCGGTGAGCAGAGGTTCAGCGTCCGGCCAAGTGGTGAATTCACCTCGGTTGAAGAAATTCGCAACCTGGCGATCAACAATGCCGGACTGCGGCTGCGTGACGTCGCCGACGTCCACCTTCGCACCCCGGAGCGAAACTACGGGAGACACCTCGACCAGAAGTATGCGATCGGCGTTGCCATCAGCAAATCAACCGGCGCAAATATGGTCGAGGTAACTGATCGGGTCATCGCCGAAGTAGAGAAGATTGGCGCACTGCCGGAAATGCAGGGGATCAATATTTTCTCCCTGGACAACCAGGGCGACAGCGTGCGCGAGTCGATCGCTGACCTGCTAAACGCCGGTGCCCTCGGTGGCTTGCTTGCAATCCTGGTTCTGTACCTGTTCCTGCGCCAGATCACAACGACATTGATTGTTACCGCGTCCGTGCCTTTTTCGCTGATGATTACGCTGGGCGCCCTGTATTTCGCCGGGTTGACCCTGAATATTCTTTCGATGATGGGGTTGATGCTTGCCGTCGGAATGCTGGTCGACAATGCTGTCGTTATTACGGAGAGTATTTTCCGGCATCGCACGATGAATCCGGACAAGCCGGTTGAAGCCACCATTTCAGGGGTCAAGGAAGTCGGACTGGCCGTCATCGCGGGTACGGCCACCACAATCATCGTTTTTGCACCGATGATTTTTGGCGCGAAAACCGACATCACGATCTTCCTGACTCATGTCGCCGTCACAATCATCGTCGCATTGATTGCGTCGTTGCTGATTGCACAAACACTGGTCCCGATGCTTGCAGCAAGAATCGCCGTCCCTCCGCAGCCGAAAGAAGGCGCGTGGATGGCCCGTCTGACGTCGCGATATACCCAGAGCCTGCAATGGGTGCTTGGGCATCGTTGGTGGACGGCGCTCGGCATCGCACTGGTTTGCTTTATTGGTGTGCTGCCGATGGCACTGGATTTGGTCAAGTTCGACATGTTCCCGCAGGATGTCGGGCGACGCCTGTTCATGCCCTACCATGTGCAGGGACAGCATTCACTTGAGCGCGTCGAACAGTCAGTCAACAAGATTGAAGACTACCTGTACGAGAACCAGGAGAAATTTAATATTCGATCGGTATACAGCTATTTTGACCAGGGACGCGCCGAATCCACCTTGCTGCTGACCAGCGAGGATGATGCAACGCTTTCGACCAAAGAAATCATCGCATTGATCGAGGAAGGCTTGCCACAGATCGCGATCGGGAAACCAAGTTTTTCATTTGACCGACAGGGTGGCGGCGACGGCTTTACCGTGCAAATAAGCGGTGATTCCACCGAGGTGCTAAACGACCTTTCGATCGGCATCGCGCGCTCCCTGGAAAGCATCGAGGGCCTCAAGGACGTCCGCAGTGACGGTGAGTCAGGCACCAAGGAAGTTCGCGTTATCATCGACAGAACGCGGGCCACCAATGTCGGCTTGTCGACAGCCGCCATCGCCCAGTCAATCAGCATTGCGATGCGCGGGGAAAACATGCGCGAATTTCGCGACCAGACTGGCGAAATCGCCGTTCGTCTGGCATTTCGCGAAAACGACAAGCAGAGTATCGAACAGCTGGCGAATCTACCCCTGTACACACCCGATGGACGTCGCATCACACTCGGTGCCGTCGCGTCGCTGCATGTGGGCCGCTCACCTGATGTCATCAGACGCACGGATCGACAGACCGCCGTTATTCTGTCGGGCAACCTCGAAGAGGATGTCAGTCCCGACGATATTCGGCCACGCGTCAAGAGCCTGATGGACCAGATGGAATTGCCGCCGGGCTATAGCTGGAAAGAAGGGCGTGGCTTTGAGAGGCAGGACGAGACGGCGGACATGATGGTCACTAATATCCTGTTAGGCGTCGCCTGCATTTTTTTGGTCATGGCCGCTCTTTTCGAATCGCTGATACTGCCGTTCTCGATTATTCTCGGTTCGATCGTTTTCTCAATTTTCGGTGTGTTCCTGTTTTTTGCAGCAACTGGAACAACCTTCTCGTTCATGGCGATGATCGGCATCATGATTCTGATCGGCGTCGTCGTGAACAACGGCATCGTACTGGTCGATCACATCAACAATCTGCGCCAGGAGGGTATGCCGCGCGATGAAGCGATCGTTATTGCCGGACGGGATCGCCTGCGACCTATTCTGATGACGGTCGCTACGACCATTGTTGGTCTGACGCCGCTGGCGATGGGTACTACCCAGGTCGGTGGCGATGGTCCGCCGTACTACCCGATGGCAAGGGCCATCATCGGCGGCCTGGCGTTCTCGACGGTCGTGTCGCTGCTCGTCGTACCGGCACTGTACGTGTACTTCGACAACCTCGCAGGTTGGGGTCGTAAAGTCATG
>JAUHYO010000251.1 GCA_030426325.1 Gammaproteobacteria bacterium
GTGAATGGCCCGCTCGCCCAGTGCGTGAATATGCACATCGATATTCTGCGCGGCCGACGCCTTGATCATTTCAGTGACCTGCGCCTCGGTAAATACCGTTTCCCCGCTGTTGCCGGGTTCGCCCTGATAGTCTTCGAACATTGCGGCGGTACGGCCCTCGACCGTGCCGTCGTCAGGAATTTTCAGCGTGTTGTAGTGAAACGAGTCGCCCTTTACGACCTCCCGCCATCGAGCCGCGGTGGCGACGTTTTCTTGTGGCGTCTTGCTCGCGGTCGCTCGTACCGACCCGACCAGTCGCAGCTTGAGATCGCCATTGCTCGCAACCTGGTTCAGGATGCCGGCCATGTGCTCCGGGCTGTCATCATCGCCACTCGCATCGAACGCAGCGGTGACGCCGAAGGAATTCATAATATTGATGATGATCGCGGCACCCTCGATCGTCGTCTGGTCATTGATGACATCGAGTGCATCCATTGCCATACCCGCCGTTCCCTCCAGCAGATAGCCAGTCGCATTGCCGTTCTCATCGCGCTTGTAGTAACTGTAGCCTGGCACGGGATCTGCCGTGTCCTGTGTAATGTTCAGCGCTGCAAGCGCGGCCGTGTTTGCCCAGGCACCATGAAATCCTTCGTCCATAATCAGTACCGGGCGATCGGAGACCACCGCATCGATCAGCTGTCGCGTCGGACCCTCCGGACCAAATGTTGTTGCAAGGAATCCGTAGCCGAAGATCACATCGGCATCAGGATTTTCCTCGGAGAATGCTCCGATTGCCGCGACCCAGCTTTCAATATCGCCAAACGTGTCAAGTGCGAGGGCCTGCGCAAACGCCCCACCGATGATTGGATGGACATGCGTGTCGATAAAGCCAGGCAAGATCAACTTGCCACCAAGGTCGCTAACGACTGTGTCACCGTCCGCGAGCGCGAGTGCACCCGCGCTGTCCCCGACAAAAACGATTGAGTCGCCGGCAATGGCTACTGCTTCTGCCAAAGGTTGTTCCGCGTTGACCGTATAGACCTTGGCGTTGATCATCACCGCATCCACGCCCTGGCGCTGCTTTTCAGCGCAACCGAACAATAGTGACGACGCAAAAAGCGAGATGGCAACAGACAGGAAAACTTTTATCGAGGGCACACTCTTCTCCAGGATGAAGAACCCGACGCGACAGTTTCGGTCGAATCCTGACTGCATTCTTCCCGTATTGACGACAGGGATCAAGCCAGAGAAGACTACGATCGGGTATGAAACTGACTGGAGCGCAGTTGAATCAGCGCAAAGCGCCGTCAGATATCCATTGCCGAATGACGTCAATATCGGACTGCGGCAAGGGTGCCGCGTTCAGGGGCATCCTGGCGCCGGTAATACCGGCGGTATTCTCGAGTTTGCGGATCAGGTAGCTGTTGTCCGGATCATTAGGCGCAACCAGCATGACCGCAGACTGCCCGTTCTGGTTGCTGAATTGCCCGACCAGCTCGAGGAAACTGGTATCGGCGTCGCCGAGGGCAAGCCCTGCAGCTTGTGCCGTGTTGCTGTGGCAGGTTGATGTCGCACAGGAGGGCGAGAACACGGCGGCCTGGATTTCGTCAAGCGTGGGTCCAAGAACCACAGGCGCCATAACCGTAAATTGCGCTGCAAAATCGCCGCCAGCCGTCCCATTGCCGGACGGGAACGTGCCTGCAAACTCGCCGTCAAGCGCGTTGGCATCGAGATCCATGATAATGGAGGCACCCGATCCCAGCAGCCGTACACGATAGGTATCGTCAGCCAGCGTAACGCCAGTGAGATCGAATACCGCGCTTTGAGGATTCGCACCGGGAACGCTTATCGACGCGGCGGTGATCATGATGTCATCACCATCGCCAAACGTGCCATCGTTATTGCTGCCCTCAAGAATAAACGTATTCACATTGACCGTTGACGCATCCAGCTCCCGGTCAAACCCGGCAATGATTTGCGACGGCGCAGTCGTCTGTGTACTGCCCGGTGCAACTGATAATGAGGTCACACGAATCGGCGAACTCGCGGCAACACGATCGTCAACAGCACCTGCTGTGATCCATTGGCGAATAACGTCGATGTCCGACTGCGCCAACGGGCCACCCGGAGGCATCTGGCTGCCGGTTACACCCGGACCTTCAAGTTTTTGTATCAGGTAACTGGCGTTCGGATTCGTAGGATTAACGCGTTGTGTGCCTGCGCTTTGCGTACTCAGAACGCCAACGAGCATGGTGTAGCTGTTAGCCGCTTCGAGATTCAGGCTGGCCGCGGGGCCCGATCCGGAGTGACACCCCGGGGTCGCACAGTCCGGTGTAAATACACTTGCCTGGATTTCCGAGAAATTGGGTCCAAAACTCCCCGTCGGTGGCGGTGGTGCTGGTGGCGTTGTTGTGCCGCCGGCATTCAGTGCAGCAACGGCTTTGTCGTACGATGTCTCATAGCACGCGCCGAGCAACAGGGCTGTACAGAGCAGCACCATGATTGCCCGTGCATCCTGAACCCTGACTTTCGTACGATTTCTCATGGCACCCGGCGAATTTCGATCGTCTGACGATCATAACCCTGGGTGGGGGCATTAATGTGACGACTCTCTCATTAATGGTGTGAAGCGATCATTTGAACGGAAAGCGTCGCAAATTGCCGACAGCCACGGGAAATCTCGCCTACGCGTCTCGCCGTGAATCCTGGTCGTATTTCCCGGCTGGCAGGTTGTATTCAACGAGCTCCCCATTAATCGGACAGGTAAAAGCCAGGTAAGAGGCAGTTAACTGAAGGTCCACACCGTCCCGCTCGTCTGTGCCATAAAGCCTGTCACCGACAATGGCATAGCCCAGTGTTGCGAGGTGCCGGCGAATCTGGTGTTTTCTGCCCGTTTCGATCGTAATTTCAAGAAGCGATTTTGCGCCATCGTCCAGCACTTCCCGGCATGAAAATTCGCTGACGGCCGCTTTGCCGTCAATCGCCTGTTCAATACGCAACGGATCGGGCTGCGACGAGAAATCTCCGTGCACCACGGCACGATAGTCTTTCTTCACATCACGATTGCGAAACAATGCCGACAATTTCGCCGCCGTCGTTTTCGAATGCGCTACCAAGATAAGACCGTTCGCCGCCCGGTCGAGTCGGTGCACTGTGAAGGCCGGACGTTCAGGCCGCAAATGCTGTTCCGCCCAGCGAACAACCGTGCAATGATCTCCCCACTTCGAGCCTTGTGATCGCAATCCGAAGGGCTTGTTCCAGACCGAATAGTCGCCGGCATCGGCGATCAACCCGGGCTCCGCGGGCTGCTCATCCAGAATTGTTTTGTCGTAATACAGGTGAACTTCGTCGTCCATTCGAAGACGGCGTTTTGCCCGGCGCAGTCGCTGCGTGTTGGCCCCACGCGTCATCCAGACGGCACCCTTTTTCATTGCGACTTTGATTCTTTGCTTTGGCAACCCTGTGATCTGGTGAAGCAGGTCGAGCGGAAGCGTATCGGGTGTCTCGATGCGTTGGTGAACTTCGATTCGACAGGTGGTTTGGGTCATGATGTCATTGTAGCCTTGAAGGCAAGAGGCACGGTGAAATAAGGCGCCTGTTTGCCGGATTCTCCAGCGACTAACCCGGCTACGCCGTACAGGTTGCTGATATCATTCACGCGCGGATTCACCAAGCGGAATTATTTTTGAACAAACCGGCATTTGCCATTGCACTCGTTTTGCTGTTAGCGGGCTGTTCTGACCGGCCCGCCGGGACGACAGAAGCCCCGCTCGAATCGACATTCGTCGGGAGCCTGCAATGCGCCTCGTGCCATAAGGCCGAGTACCAACTCTGGCAGGGCTCGCATCATCAACTGGCAATGCAGATCGCCGACGACGACACCGTGCTTGGCGATTTTTCCGGTGTCGAATTCGAATATTTCGATACGAAAACCTCTTTCTTTCGCCGAGACGGTGCGTTCCTGGTACGAACCCAGGATGCGAAGGGCGAACAGCAGGAATTCGAGATTTCCCATACGTTTGGTGTCGAGCCGCTGCAGCAATACCTGACGGATTTTCCCGATGGTCGCAAACAGTCCCTGCCCTTTACTTGGGATGCGCGGCCGAAGGAGAACGGTGGGCAACGCTGGTATCACTTGTACCCCGATGAATTCATCAGCGCCGATGACCCGCTCCATTGGACCGGCCCGTACTTCACCTGGAACACCGCTTGCGCCGAATGTCATTCGACGAACTTGCAGGTTGGCTACGACATCGATTCGGACTCGTTCGATACCCGATTTGATGAAATTTCCGTTGGCTGCGAGGCCTGTCACGGGCCAGGCTCCAGGCATCTGGAACAGGCTGGCAAGCAACGATTCAATGACGATTGGGGCCTCTCTGTTGACCTCGACGACCGCCGGGACTCTGCGTGGATCATGAACGACTTAACCGGCATCGCCGAACGCAGCAAACCCAATCTGCGCAAACAGCAGCCTGAATCCTGTGGCCGCTGTCACTCTCGCCGGAGCACACTCACAGACGAATACGAGTACGGCAAACCGCTTACCGACACGCACATGGTTTCGCTGCTGGAGCAGAACCTGTATCACGCCGACGGCCGGATACTCGACGAAGTCTACGTGTACGGGTCTTTCGTCCAAAGCAAAATGTACGCGGCCGGCGTGACCTGCACCGATTGCCACAATCCGCATTCGGGACGCCTGCACGCCGGGCCAGACCCGAATGACACCTGCGCGCAGTGCCACCTGCCTGCCAATTTCGCAACCACCGAACACGGTGGCGGCGATTCCGGGAACTGCGTGGACTGCCATATGCCCGCAACGACGTACATGGGAATCGATGATCGGCGTGATCACAGTTTTCGGATTCCGGGTGCGGGCGAAAAGGCGAATCATTTTGGCGTTGCAATTGCGGCCGGAAGAACGGGATCTGCGAACGGCGCGCTCGTTCCAGCAATCATCAACATGGACACGCCGGGAATTGCCCGTGCGACACTACTTTCACTGAT
>JAUHYO010000252.1 GCA_030426325.1 Gammaproteobacteria bacterium
ACCGGACCCCAGGATCCATTGAAGAAAATAACGTAGACATTTGCAGCGATCAGGGCGAGCGGTCCGAAAATGCCGTCGAGAGTCAGCGAGCCGTCCGCTGTGGTCGTGGCATTCAGGAACGCGATGACAAGCGTACCGAGTGATGCGGCCATGCCGACCGAACCAACAAGCAATAAGGGCTTCCGACCGATCTTGTCGACCAGCAGCAGCGCAACAACTACCGCGCCAATACTCAGGGCGCCACTCAGGACATTAATAAGCAGTGCATCGCTTTCCGTGAAACCGACTGATTGCCACAATACCGCGCCATAGTAGAACACGACGTTGATGCCAACCAGTTGCTGGAAGGTCGCGAGCCCGATTCCAACCCATGCGAGTTTTCGCAATCGCCTGGTCTTCGGGTCGATCAGGTCCATAAGCTTCGGAATGTGGTGGTCCGACGCAAGAGACGCATCGATTTCGTCTACCTTGGTCTTTGCCGCCGCGGCGCCAAGCAACCTGGTCAGTACTCGCTCTGCTTCGTCCTTCTTGCGCCGCAAAACGAGGTAACGCGGGCTTTCCGGAATGAAAAATAATGCGACTAAAAAAGTGGCGGCCGGGAGAATTTCAACCCAGTACATCCATCGCCAGGCCTCGTAGCCCAGCCAGAACTCGGTCATCGACGAGCCTGCTGCGCTCGCCAGCAGATAGTTGCTGAAGAACGCGATGAACAGGCCGGAGATGATTGCGATCTGTTGCACAGTAGCCAGTGAGCCGCGGTAACGCGCGGGTGAAACTTCACTGATGTAAGCCGGCGCAAGAACACTGGCGGCACCAACCGCGAGCCCGCCGAGTATTCGATAGAAAACAAACTCGAGCGAACCAGTAGCAATACCTGACCCCCAGGCGCTGATCAGGAATAACACTGCAGCGACCCGCATGATTGCACGGCGGCCGAAGCGGTCAGCCAGGCGACCGGCAAAATAAGCACCAACAGCACAACCCAGAAGCATCGATGCAACATTAAAACCGGTACCAACGCTGTCCGAATCAAACGCCGATTGCAGCCCATCAACCGTCCCGTTGATCACGCCGCTGTCAAAGCCGAACAAAAAGCCTCCGAGCGTCGCTATACAACTGATAAGAATGATGTAAAACGTGTGGCTGTTGTCCTGATTTGATTGAGTCACAATTGCATCCCTCAGGTCTTTTTTATCGTACTTGTGTCGCCGAGTCAGACTGCCGTTCGATCAATGTGAAGTCCAGCATTTCGTAGCAGGACTCTTTGTCCGGACTATCGGACTTGCAGCTGCTGCCGACGTGCCGCAATCGTGGATTGTATCCGTAAAGGAAAGGGCAGTTGCTGCAATAGTCGACTAAACTCGCGACTACGACAGGTGCCGGCCCAACCAGGACCTGGCAAGCTCGAGAATCTTCTGATTTACGGCGACACTCTTAGGCTGGCAGCCTAATCCGCCTCAGCGATTTCCTTCATTTTCGCCAACGCTGTCGTAAAAGTATTGCGGCGACGTTCAACGTCCGCACTAATTTTGTCCTCGCTGTCCTGAGAGGTATCCCACATCGTGGTGTAGATCAGTTTTGACGTGGTTGCGCTGACTGGTCTTGCTTCCATAAAGCCGTGATAAAGAATGTAGTATTGGCCTTCGACCACGGGCTGGGTGTAGCCGTAGGATAGCTCGGTCTGGGCAGTCATGGGCTCTATAATTTTTCCATTAAGCACGCGAACAGTGCCTATACCACCGTCGCCCTGGGTGATCTCGCAGTCGAGGTTCAGCCATTCGCCGATATCGCAGTAGCCGCCGATCTTCGACCAGACTTCAGCGGCAGGCTTCTGCACTGTGATCTCCAGTTCCAGACGATAGTAATTCGGTTCGGCGGTAGCCCAGCAAGAAGCCGTCAGGGCAAGCAGGGCAATCAGAAGATGTCGCAAGCGCATGGTCATTCCCTTGTAGAGTTTTGTTGTTGTTAGAGTGTCCCAAGTATAACCAAAAATGCTTATTGGAGTTCCCTCGGCTCGAGGAAAGAGACTCTATATCGGTATACAATTCAACAACACCAATACGAGCTTACTCGCTTGCAAGGGAGCAGCATGACCGATCGTCGAGAGTTTCTTAAGTACGCTGGTACTGCAGTAATGGCTGCGCTTACCCCGTCGCTAGTCATGGCAGGGCGGCGCACATTGCCGACACGGCGAGTCCCCGGAACCGATGAACGATTGTCCGTGGTAGGCCTCGGCCAGTCGCGTGCGTTCCGAGACAAAGACGTCGAATCGTCCAAGATACTGTTAAAAACGTTTTTCGAGCACGGTGGCGGCTATGTCGACTGTCGTGACAGCATGTATCACGTTGCGAGCGTATCGAAGTCGCTGGGCGAAAACGACTCCGCTTTTATTGGCAGCTATTTCAATGGCGGGAGCCCGGTCGAGTCGGAAGCCTCCGCACGGCGTCTGAGCGCGATCAGAGGCGCGCAATCGGTTGACCTGATGCAGACAGTGCCTGAAGACGGGGTGCCGAACTGGAATGTATTTCGACGTTGGAAGGATGAGGGGCTGACACGATTTATAGGGTTAGCGCGCCACAACTCCAGTTATTACGATGCGATGATGAAAGTCATGGCGACGGGCACAATGGACTTTGTACAGGTGAACTTGTCTATGCTCGAGACCGAGGCTGAGGACAGGCTCTTGCCGATGGCATTGGACAAGGGTGTTGCTGTTGCTATTAATCGGCCGTTTATTAACGGACGCTATTTTTCGATCGTGAAAGGTCACTCGTTGCCCGCCTGGGCCATTGAATTCGATTGCACCAGTTGGGCACAGTTTTCAATCAAGTACATCTTGTCGCATCCGGCCGTGACCTGTGTTCTCACAGAAACGGCAAATCCGGACCATTTGCTCGACAACCTTGGCGGTGGTATCGGTCGTTTGCCCGATGCCAAAACTCGAAAACGTATGCGGCAGTTTGTTCAGGATATGGTTTGACCGACAGACCCGTATCGTTTGCGATTCTGAAACGATAATCAAATATGCCGTATCAAAGTGCCCGAGACCGACTGCATATCAACCGGGGGGAGTTCAGTCATGCAATCGGTCCCAGGCGGGGGATCGTTAAGGGGTCGGGTTGCGCGAGAAAAATACCTCAACGCATTTTGAACAAGTGCTACTCGCGTTCTAGCGGCTTTTCAGGCGGGCCACCTTCTGGCCGACAGGCCAATGGCTTGTCATCGGGCGCCTCGCAGGTGCCTTCCAGGGTTTTTCCACGTCGGCCCTCGAAAGAGCAGGGGTCGCCCTGTACCAGCGTTGAACAGGCCGCCACGGCCTCTGCCGGCGGGCCACGATGTTCGCGGCGTGGTTTGTTCTCGTCTTCGGACTGGGCATGTGCCATACCGATGAGCAGCTGCGATGCGATCAACGCGACAAGACTGCGTTTCATTTGAGGCTCCTTTCTCTATCTTGCGATTTGAAGCCACTAGCATGACGCTGCTACTTGCAGCCACTGTGCAGGAATTGTGAAGAAATGTTGGATCTTTCGGCTAGCCGGGCGATTGTCCGGACGGATCTTGCTGCCCGTCGATCACGTCAAACTTCTCGGTATTGAGTCGGCCAAAGCCGGCAGCAGTTCGGCAACCAGCCTTGGCCCTGTCGGTAATGCGCAAATCGCTATTCTTTCAGCCCAAGCACGCCAAGAAATTGCGGCGAATTCAAATGATTCGCTCAATCGAGGCTACAATTAGGGCAGTCATCGAGTTGTCTCCAGCTCCAACTGGCGTTTCACATCATTGGGTGAGCCTGTCTTGCGCGCGAGAATGTCATAGGCAATTGGCACGACGAAAATTGTAAAAATCGTTGCTGCCGCGACCCCGAAAAGGATTACCACACCGATCGCCACGCGGGTTTCGGCACCAGCACCGCTTGCCAGAATCAGCGGAACCGACCCGGCAATTGTTGTGATGCCGGTCATCACGATCGGTCGCAGACGAATTTGCGCCGCCTTCATCAGCGCCTCGGAGAATGCCATGCCCTGATCGCGCAGCTGATTGATGAACTCCACGATCAGGATGCCGTTCTTCGCCGCGAGGCCGATCAACATGATCAGGCCTATCTGGGTGTAAACATTGAGAGAATTGCCGGTGATGTAGAGGCCGGCGAGCGCGCCCGTAATCGCCAGCGGAACAGTCAGGATTATCACAAGTGGGTGGACATAGCTTTCAAACTGCGCCGCCAGCACCAGGAAGACAATGACAAAACCGAGCATGAATATAAACAACAGTGACGAGCCACTGGTCTGGTAGTCCAGCGACTGCCCCTTGTAGTCAATCGCTGCACCATCAGGCAGGTGCAAGCGTACAAGTTCGCGCAGGTAGTCGAGTGCATCGCCGAGTGCGTAGTTGCCCGCCAACCCGGCCTCTATCGTGATGGCGCGCACTCGGTTGTATCGGTTAAGGTCCCCGGAGTCAGCAAACTCTGTGATGCTAACCAGGTTGGACAGTGGTATCAGGGCACCGGTGTCGGAACGTACGTAGATGTTCTGCAGATTCGTTGGTGTCCGCTGGGTGTCACGTTCCCCCTCGAGTATGACATCGTATTCTTCGCCATCATTGATATAGGTTGTGACGCGACGGGATCCGAGCATGGTTTCCAGTGTCGTACCTATTATCCGGCTGCTGACGCCCAGATCACCCGCCCGGGTCTTGTTAATACTGATCCTTAACTGCGGTTTGGTCTCTTTGTAGTCACTGTCGATATCGGTCAACCCGGGATTATTCTCTTCAATTTTGCTGATCAAGATATCCCGCCACTCCGCCAATTCTGCATAAGTACCGCCACCCAAAACAAACTGGACCGGCTTTTGAGTGCCGCCGCCGAAAGCCTGGCGCATAATCGGAAATGCTCGCACGCCAGGTAGATCCGCCATTCTCTCGGAAATTTCCGCCATAACCTCGTCGGCGGGTCGCCGACTTGCCCAGTCGTTCAAGACATT
>JAUHYO010000253.1 GCA_030426325.1 Gammaproteobacteria bacterium
CCAGGAGCTCATGCGGCACAAAGCTGCCATCGCGGAACGTCCACAGCAGCTCGTCCATTTGCTCGGCATCTGCACGGGTCATCGTGTGAATATGAATGGTATTTTTCAGGCGCCACGCTTTCTCGGCCAGCTTGCAGGCGTAGGTTTGGCGTGCCTGTTTATCAACACGCTCGAGCACGTAAAAATCGACCTGTGACACGGTGTCTGTCAGGGCAGGGCGCCGGCGTTGGACAGCAGGTATTCGTACAGCAGTGCGACGGGTCGACCTGTCGCACCTTTTTGTGCGCCTGATTTCCACGCCACACCGGCGATATCGAGGTGCGCCCAGTTCATGCCGTCGGTGAATTTTCCAAGAAAACACGCAGCCGTCACGGATCCGCCACCGGGGCCACCGATATTCGCCATGTCGGCAAAATTACTCTTCAGCTGCGCGGCATACTGGTCACCCATTGGCATTGGCCAGCCAAGGTCTTCAGAACTGTTGCCGGCTTCAAACAACTGTTCTTGCAGTTTGTCATTGTTCGCGTAAATGGCGCAGCGGTGATGTCCCAGTGCGATGACGCAGGCACCGGTGAGTGTCGCCACGTCAATGATGGCCTCCGGTTTGAAGCGCTTCGAGTAAGTCAGCGCGTCGCAAAGAATGAGCCGGCCTTCGGCGTCCGTATTCAGGACCTCAATGGTTTGCCCGGACATGCTTTTGACAATATCGCCCGGCTTGGTCGCTGTGCCGCTTGGCATATTCTCAACGGCTGGAACCACGACAGTAACGTTGATTGGCAATTGCATTCGCGTCAGTGCGGCCATCGTACCAATCACGCTGGCGGCGCCACACATGTCGAACTTCATTTCATCCATGCTGGCACCGGGCTTTAATGAAATCCCGCCCGTGTCGAAAGTGACGCCTTTGCCGACGAGGACGTAGGGTTTGGCGCTGCCGGCATTCTTGTATTTCATGATGATGAATTTTGCGGGCTCGGTTGCACCGGCTGTGACCGACAGCAGAGACCCCATCCCGAGCCGCTTCATGTCCGACTCGTTCAGAACCTGTGTCGTCAGCTTGCCGTTGCCGGTGGCCAGCTTCTTGGCTGTCCGAGCCAGGTAGCTCGGCGTACAGACATTTGACGGCAGATTGCCAAGGTCCTTGGCAAGTGCAACGCCGTTCGCGATGGCATCGCCATGCTGGGCGCCGCGGTCGGTCTGTGCGGCGTCGCCGCGGCTCGCAACGGAGTGCCCAATACTCGACAATGGCATCGGCGGCTTCTTGCGGCCACTTTTCATCTGGTTGAATTCGTACAGTACGTCCGAGATCGCCTCAACCGAATGACGCGCAAGGTAATACGGGCTGCAGCTCTTGACCGACTCCAGTGTCAGGGCATTGAGAATTTGCTTGGTCTTGGTGTCCCGGAGTGCCTTGGTGCAGGCACCGACGGCCTTGCGAAACCCGATAGCGTCCAGAGCGCTGGGTTTGCCAAGTCCGGCAACCGCAACGCGTCGCGCTTTCACGCCGTCGACGTTGGTCAGGACCGTGCACCGGCCGAGCTCGGTGGATATGTCGCCGGACTTGATGAGGTCACGAATCGCGCCGTTGCTGGCTGAATCGATATCAGCGGCACCGTGGCCAAGTTTGCTGCGATTGTAGACGCCAACGAAGACGCAATCGGCGGCACGGTTCGATGCCTTGCTCGTAGTCGTAAAATATTTCATAAATCCCTTTGTCTGCCTTGTTATTGTTGAGGGCTGTCACGGACAAAATAAAAGCGGTAGTCTAACTGTTTCAGCTACCTACAGCTACGTCATTCCCGGACCCTGATGATCCGCATTCTTGATCGCTACATTTTCCGCGAGATCGCCTCGAGCTGGCTTGGCGTGACATTGGTGCTGTTGCTGATATTGCTGACGAACCAGTTTGCACGCGTTCTCGGCGATGTGGCCAAGGGAAAACTGCCGAAGAATGCCGCATTTGAGGTCATTGGCCTGTCTGCGGTGCAGTATTTGACCATTCTGGTGCCCATTGGGCTGTTTCTTGCCACGATGCTGGCCCTGGGCCGGCTGTACAGGGACAGCGAGATGCCCGCCATGATGGCCTGTCGCGTCGGCCCATCCGGGATCTACCGGCCACTGACCTGGCTTTTATTGCCGCTGACTCTGCTGGTCGCCTGGTTGTCGATCAGCGGAGGACCCTGGGCGCTGATCACTGTGGATAGAATTGGCGCTGAAGCGCGTCGCGAGGCGGACCTCGCCAGTATCGAACCCGGCCAGTTCACGACTTTCGGTCCCGACCGGGCCGTTGTTTACGGGGCCAGCGTGACGCCGAATGGCAGCATGGAAAAAGTCTTCATGCAGCGCCGCGTCGACGATGGCGTCGTCGAGGTTGTGATTTCAGAGCTTGGCGAAATGGTGGATTCGGATGATCCGAATATTCGTCTGCTGGTTTTGCACAACGGCCGTCGCTATGAAGGCGTACCGGGTACCTCAGAATTTCGGGTCATCGAATTCGCTGAACACGGTGTGCCTTATCGCTTGCCGAGTCTGGAGTCGCCGGAGCAAAAACCGCGTGTTATGGCGTTTACGGACTTGCTTCGATCAAGCGAGCCGGACCATGTCGCCGAAATGCAATGGCGCTTAAGCGTGCCAATTGCAACGGTCATTCTCGCCATCCTGGCCGTGCCTTTAAGTCGCAGCCAGCCGCGCGCCGGACGATACGGTCGGCTGGCCGTCGGGCTTCTCGTCTTTATTATTTATCTGAACATGATGAGTGCAGCGAAAGCCTGGATTGAGCAATCGCAGATTTCCCCTTTGCTGGGTATCTGGTGGGTGCATGGCTGCATCCTGGTATTTGCACTCGGCCTGCTGGCGGTGCAAAACGGGATGCACAAGAGGATTTTCCGATGACCGGAATTCTCAGCCAGTACATGATGCGCACGATATTGAGCAGCACGGCACTGGTGTTGATCGTGCTGCTCGGATTGGCAGGCCTGTTCGAGTTTATCGCGGAACTGGATGACACTCGCGGAGACTACCAGACAGCACAGGTTGTTCTGTATACATTGCTGCGCCTTCCCAATCTCGCATTTGAGATGTTACCTGTTGCGGCATTGATCGGATCCTTGCTGGGACTCGGCGCACTCGCTGGCAACAGCGAAATTATTGTCATGCGCTCTGCCGGATTGTCCGTACGGGAACTGTCGGGGATGGTCGCGTTTTCGGGCGGCGTGCTACTGCTGCTGACCGGATTGCTTGGCGAGTTCATCGGTCCGCCGCTCGATTTCTTCGCGCGCAACATGCGTATGGAGTATCGCTACCAGCAAGATGATGATCGTCTTGGCGATGAGGCCTGGGTCAAGGACGGTTCGACCTATTTGCATTTGCAAAAAGTCAGTCCCGAGTTCGAATTCGGCAGCCTGTACCTGTACAAGTTTGATGGCGACCAGCTTGAATCGATTTCGGTCGCCGAAAACTCAGGCATCGACGAAAACGACAACTGGATTCTGGAAAATTTGCGCGAAACCCATTTTCGCCAGAATGGCGTTCAGGTTGTCGCAACATCGCGATCGGTTGAATCGTTTGAAGTGAATTCTGATCTGCTAGGCAGTTCACTGGCAAAACCGCTGAGCCTGTCGGCTCGTGAGTTGCTCGGCTACATCGATTACCTGAAACGAAACGAACTCGATGCGAGCAAGTACGAAACGGAATTCTGGTTCCGCGTGGCGCGAACCGCCACAGTGTTGATCATGCCGGTATTGGCATTGGCGTTTGTTTTTGGATCGCTTCGCTCGGGTGGCGCAGGCGGGCGACTGATGATCGGTGTTGTCATCGGCCTCGCGTACTACCTGGCCAGTGAAACGCTTGCGAACTCGGGTCAGGTATTCAACCTGAACGCTGTCATGGTTACGTGGCTGCCTACAGCAGCGCTCGCAGGGGTCACTCTGTTTGCCCTGTCGAGGATTCGCTAGACCCTGTTTTCGGGTAATGGACGATGCGCGTCTTGCTGATGCGGTCGTGCCACGTCAGGCGTTCTTTGTCCCAGAGCGACCAGAGAAATCCGAGCCCGGCCGGTGCGAGCGACAGTAGCGCCGCGAAAAACCGAATGGATGCGGCGCCGAGGTCCACCTTGCCGCCGTCGCTGGCTTCCAGCTGAAGTCGCCAGGCCTGCATGCCCAGGGTTCGACCGGGGCGTGCCCAGAACCCTACGTAGAAGACGAAAATCACCAGCACCAACACCAGTTGGAATTCGAGGTTGTCGTTCGTTTCGATCGCTTCGCCATCGTTGAAAGCGATAAACAGGTAGGTCGTCATAATCACCAGGGCTAGTACGAGAAGCGTGTCATACAGCATCGCACCCAGACGGCGCAGCAGGGACGTGTTTTGCATAGCTTAAAGACTCGTTACAAATTCAGCCATTCGCTTTCGCAAACTGGCGTCGGGCAGATCGCCCATTCCCGCACCTATATTATCGATCATGTGGTGTGGCTTGCTGGTCGCGGGAATAACACAGGTAACCGCCGGGTGGCTAATGATGAACTTGAGAAAAAACTGGCCCCAACTCGCGGCGAATGAGCTGGCCCAGTCCGGCAATGCCCGGCCCTTGACGGCAGCAAACAGCCGGCCGGCCTGGAAGGGCCTGTTGATGAGAACGGCGACACCCTGGTCCGCGGCGGCCGGCAGGACCCGTTGTTCGGCTTCGCGCTCGCCCAGCGAATAATTGATCTGGATAAAGTCGGGTTTGTGTTCTTGCATTGCCGCGACCAAAGCTCTGTGCGCACCGGCTGTGTAGTGCGTCAATCCGCTGTAGCGAATTTTCCCCTCCGCCTGCAGGTTGCGAATTGATGACATATGATTGGCCGTGTCCCGCAAATTATGCACCTGCATGAGATCAACGACATCGGTTTGCATCAACTTCGCCGAACGCTGCATTTGATGAATGCCTGATGCCTTGCCATCCGTCCAGACTTTCGTCGCGAGGAACAACCT
>JAUHYO010000254.1 GCA_030426325.1 Gammaproteobacteria bacterium
AAGCGTTTCGGTTCCTGGAACTTCGACAATCGACGGATTGCGAACCCGAACTGTTGCAGTTCGCCGGCCGAATGTACCGCGGAATGACTGGTGATGATTCTTTCGATCAGTGTCGTGCCGGTACGCGGTTGTCCCAATACAAAAATCGGTGCGTCGGTTTCAAAGCCGGCGCGACCATCATTGAACCACTCACGCGTGACCGAGTTTTCCAGCGCTTCGAAGAAGGCAATTTCGGCTGCCTCGTCGTATTCCACGGTCTTGCGGCGAGCTGCAGCGCCAGCTTTGAAACCTTCGAAGGCCTCGGGCCAGGACTGCAGGTCCTCAAATTCCTTGCCAATGGCGTAGTGCAGGAAGGCAAGTCCGCGATCGTTGTTCCCTTGTTTCGGCAGCGCCGCGCGCATTGCGACGATATGGGATTCGTCGACGGCTTTCCTGCAGGAGGCCAGGATCCAGTGGGCCTGCGGGTTATAAGGTTCGCGCTCGAGTACCGATTCAAGCAGGGACGCAGCCTCATCGGTCCGCCCGTGATAGACGAGGCTGTTCGCGTAGTTCACGGTAAACGGGATGTGGTCAGGGTTCTGTTCTTTCGCCAGGCGATGGTACTTCGTTGCTTCAACATGATCGCCCATCAGGGCATATACGATGGCGACGAGGTCATTGACAATTGGATCGTCGGACTCATGCTTTACCGCCTCGTCGAGCGCAGCATCGGCACGCGCGACCTGGCCGTCCGTCATGAACAATCGGGCGAGCTGGGCCCACGCGGCGACGTGATCGGGTTTGAGCTTGGTCACGGATCCGAACGCACTGACAGCCGTCTTGCGGTCCTTCAGTTCCAGCGCGACCAGGCCGACGAGGAAGTGCGCCTGTACCAGTTTGGGCTGCTCCGCGAGCACCCGCCTGCAGCAGGCTGATGCATCCTTCAGTCTCCGCTGTCCCAGCGCAAGAAAGCCTTCCCGAAGCTCGTTCTGGACCCAGCTGCGCGACTTAAAGGCTGACATCGATCTTAACGGCCGTGGCGGTCAAGGGAATAGTCCACCGGTACGGTAAAACCGAATTGATAGACAATTCTCGCTTGACCTCCTTGCAGGACCTCGGTGCCGTGCGGGTATTCTGAGGCGAAAAAGGCCCACAATCCGCGCTCCTGGACTTTCAGCCGCTGTGCGCCGACCAGGGGGTAGGCGGATTCGTCTTTTCCCTGGACCAATACATTGCAGCGAAGATGCTTGTCGCTGGTCTGTTGATAATGTGGCTGCCGATCGATGTGCGGTTTGATGAAGCCTCCAGGCTCGATATAGGAAATGATCCAGCCGAGGTAGGGATCAACGGCGTAGCCATCCAGCGCAAACGTCGCAATGATCCTGGACGCAAGTCGTTGCATTTCGGGATCGCAATATTCGGTGCCGTAGATTTTTCGACGAAAACGAAACGGGCCCGAGGGGTTCGCCTCGAGCACGCCGTTTGCCCTGTACTGGTTCGCAAGCGCAAACAGATGCGCCTGCTGTTCGATGCCTATGCACTCATCAATGATTCGAGCATTGGCAGCTTCACTCCCAGTCATACCCGATTAGTAAAGCTCATCGGTGAGATTTTCGACGTAGCCGGTTACCGACCAGTTGTTTGCAAAGCGATAGCCGAGGCGGGCGGACCAGTCCTGGTAGGCCGCATTTTCGGATTCCGCGATGTTGTCGTAACCGCGTCCACGCTCGCTTTCCCAGAACATTTCGACGCTGCCGAAGAATTCGCCATTGCCACGAGGAAACGTACCCGTCAGTGCAATCGAGCCGGAGAAATCCGGGGCCCAGAACAACGAGCTTCCTTCGCAGGTCCCGGGCGTATCGCAAACGAAGTCCAGACCGAATGCTTCGGTGTCGAGCCAACCGGCACTGGCGTAGAGGTCAAAATTGTCGCCAAGGGCTGCCGTGATGCTCGCTTCGATACCGCGGCCTTCCGCTTTTTCCGTATTGCCAACCCTGGCACCGCCATCGAAGTAGTTCGCCTGAAGGTCTTCATAATCGTAGACGAAGGCCAGCACGTTCAGGTTGGCCTGATCGTTGAAAATGGTGCCCTTGTAACCGACTTCATACGACCACACCGTTTCCGGGCGGAAAAATCCCGGGCGATAGCCATTGGCCTGGGTAAACGGCGCATCGGCGCCGTCGCCGAACCACTGGAAGGTGTCCTCACTCGGGTCATTGCTGTTAATCACCGAGAACGTGCCAAATCCGCCGGACTTGCCGCCACGGGTTGCACTGGCATAGACCACGGTGTCGTCATTCGGCCGATATCGCAGAATGAAGCGTGGCGACGTGTCGTTCCAGTCGCGCGTATCGGTAATCGCACCGTCGGTAATAAACCCGTACAAAAAGTAGGGCCCGATGTCGCTCTCGACCGGGAACACATTATTGGAAAACGTTTTTTCGTCGTAGGTATAACGCACGCCGATACTGGCGTCCCACTCGTCATTAATTTGATAACTCAAATCGACATACGCGGCCCAACCCTTGTAGTCGCCTTTCGCGCGGCTGGTTTCATTCAGAAGGCCGTCGGAACTCGGCGTAAATGCCGGGATACCATAGACGTAGGACCAGTAGCCGACGTAGCTCGCACAATCCGTGTACCCGTAATAGGCGCCGTAGTAGGCACAAAACGCCTCTTCGCTACCCGCGTTGGCGAACATGACATCGATGTTTTCCTGGTAAAAGGACACACCGGCGTACCATGACAGGGCACTGTCTCCGGAGGACACCAGTTTGAATTCCTGCTGGAAATAGTCGCCACTCTGGTCCTGGGTGTAATGGCCCAGGTACAGGTCTGTTCCGTCGTAATCCTCGGTGTAGAAATAATCGTGATCCTTGAAGCCGGTGGTCGACTCAAAGGTCGCAAAATCGAGGTCGTACTCGATTTGCAGGCCCAGGGTCGTGATCGTGGAATCGTCGCGTGGGTCGAAAAGTTCGCTGCTGACGTTTCTGCCGCCGACAGGCCGCGTGTAAGTCAGTCCCGTTGCCGCTTCGATGTCCGCGAGCCGATCGTTGTCGATAGCCCGGTAAACCGAACCGGACTGCTCACGGTCTTCGTACTCGACCATGGTTTCCACACTAAGGCGATCGGTCTCGTAGGTCGTTGACCAGCGTACGGCGACCTTGTCGTGCGCGATCAGGTCGGGGCCGCCGGCAAAGTTTTCAACATAGCCGTCTTCGGTTGAGTAGTAGGCCGCCATGCGCATTGCAAAATTGTCGTTGACCGGAATGTTCAGTGCGCCTTCGCCAACGAGATGGCCGCGTTCGGCGACGTCGAGTTCGGCGTAGCCGGAATAACCGCCATCAACTTCAGCCTTCTTGGTGTGTACGCTGAATGCGCCACCGATGGCATTGCGTCCAAACAGGAAACCCTGCGGGCCACGCAATACCTCGGATCGTTCGACATCGTAAAGACTCGTCACGACCACACCGTTGCGTCCCTCATACAGGTTGTTCTTGAAAAACGCGGCGGATGGATCGCCGCCGACACCGAAATCCTGAGTACGGACGCCGCGGATGCTGACTGCGTCAATGAAGCTGTCCTTGCTATTTCCGGTCACGCCCGGTGTAAAGGAGATCAGGTCCTTGATGTCGTCCAGATTGACGTTGCGCGTAAAGTCGCCCGAGAAGGCCGTAATGGCGAGAGGGACGTCCTGGACTGACTCGTCGCGCTTGGTCGCTGTAACCACAATCTCTTCCAGCGTTTGCGCATTCAACGGCGAGGTGGCGACCGTCGACATCAGCGCCACGGATACCGCGGTGGCAATTTGTGAGCGCTTTGGATAAATATTTGTGCTGGAATCTGCACCCAGTCGTTTGGACATCCGGAATCTCCCCCGATCAAAATGTCGGGCAGTTAGTAATTGCTCTCAATATATTACTATTATCGGAGACGATGCAACGCCGCTGTTGCACAATATGCTCCAATAACAACAACAAACCATCGAGGTAGATTGTGGAAACGTTCGGCATTGTCAGTCTGGTTCCAACGGCGGTTGTGATAGCCACCGCTGTACTAACCCATCGTCCGGTCGCGGCACTGCTCGCCGGCGTGGTGGTCGGGATTCTCTTGCTGTCGCCCGACAGCATTATTGGGATGCTGTCCGACATCACGCTCGATGTTATGCAGGACGAAACCATAGGCTGGGTCATTGCCGTATGTGGGCTCATGGGCAGCCTCATCTACATCCTGATCCAGACCGGAGGTGCGTCGGCGTTTGCCCGAAAAATGGCCCAACGCGCGAACAGCCGCAGTAAGTCCTTGCTGGTAACCTGGTTCCTCGGCATGGTCATGTTTATCGACGACTACCTCAATGCCATTGCGATCGGCAATTCAATGAAGAAGGTCACCGATAAGTTCAAAGTTTCCAGGGCAATGCTGTCATATGTGGTTGATTCGACGGCTGCGCCAACCTGCGTCATCGTTCCGATTTCGACCTGGGCGGTTTTCTTTGCAGGTGTTCTTGAATCGACGGAGGTTGCGAACGCGGGCGACGGCATGCGCATGTACATTTCGGGAATTCCGTTCATGTTTTACCCGTTTATCGCATTGCTGCTGGTGCCGCTGGTCGCCACGGGTAAGTTTCCGCTGCTGGGCCTGATGAAAAAGGCCGAGGAGATGGCGAAGCAGGGCATGCCGGCCATGGAGCCGGTGGAGCAGCTCGAGGTAACGGAAGGACCCGTCGATGAGGCCGGCAATCCGAAAAGTAATCTTTGGGTATTTCTGATTCCGTTGATTTCGTTGATCGGCTTTTCCTGGTATTTCGACATTGACTTGCTGCGCGGCGTAATCGCCACACTGTTCCTGACCATTCCGCTGGTGGTCGGGATGAAACTTATTGGTGCACACGCGGCTCTGGACGGCGTG
>JAUHYO010000255.1 GCA_030426325.1 Gammaproteobacteria bacterium
CGGTTTCGCATTGGTTCTGGTCATGTTTGCCGCAATTCGCGAGCGGCTCGAAGCCGCCGACATTCCGGCTGTTTTTCGCGGCACGGCCATCGCCCTGGTTACGGCCGGCATCATGTCGCTGGCCTTCATGGGATTCGCCGGCATGGCGAGGCCGTAACGGACCCCTATGTGGACTGCCATCACAACCATTGCTGCAATCGCCCTGCTCGCGGGCATCGGTCTGAGCTTTGCCTCTCGCCGATTGCCGTCCGACGAAAGCGACCTCGTGGAGCAGGTCAATGAACTGCTCCCGCAAACACAATGCGCCCAATGCGGTTATCCGGGGTGCCGTCCCTACGCTGCGGCGGTGGTGGATGGCTCGGCAGAAATCAATCTCTGTCCGCCTGGCGGCGAGGAAACCGTTCGTCGCCTCGCTGCCCTGCTCGGCAGGGAGGCGCTCCCACTCGAGACTTCAACGCTGCCTTCGGTCGCCGTTATCGACGAGGCCCTATGCATTGGTTGCACGCATTGCCGAAATGCCTGCCCCGTTGACGCAATCGTCGGAGCGCACCAGCTAATGCACACCGTTATCGAGAGCGAATGCACGGGTTGCGAACTCTGCGTGGCCCCCTGCCCGGTCGACTGCATCAGTATGAGACGCCTCGCATGAGTGCCCCGACCTATGACCTTGGCAAGCTGCACGGTGGGCTGCGGTTGCCCGGCCACAAGTCGGAGTCGACGGCGCAGGCGATTCAGGATGTGCCAATTCCTTCACAACTGGTATTGCCAATCACTCAACACGTTGGCGATGCGGCCCAACCGGTCGTCGCGATCGGCGAGCGGGTGCTCAAGGGACAGCTGCTCGCGGCCGCGGAAGGTTCACTGAGCGCGCCTGTTCACGCGTCATCGTCCGGTACTGTCCTCGCAATCGAGCCGTGGCCGGTTGGACGGCGAAATGGCGAACCTGCGCCTTGTGTGGTTATCGAATGTGACGGCAAAGATGAAGCCATGCCCGCGCCGGAGGCAAGACCCGATTACAAGAACCTGAGCCCGGAGGACCTGCTTGCCGAAATCCTGCAGGGCGGCATCGTTGGCCTCGGTGGTGCCGTATTTCCTACTGCGCAGAAGTTGATGCAGGCGCGTACCTGCGAAATCGATCACCTGTTGCTGAACGGTGTCGAATGCGAATCGTATATCAGCTGTGACGACATGCTGATGCGTGAACGGGCCGTCGAAATCATAAGCGGCGCGAAGATTCTGATGCACGCGCTGCAGATCAATGTCTGTTTTATAGCAGTCGAGAGCGATAAGCCGGAGGCAATCCGGCAAATTGCCGAAGCGCTGGCACAGACAAACGACGCGCGCATCGTAATCAAGCAAGTGCCGACGATTTATCCATCCGGCGGCGAAGATCAGCTGGTGCAGCTTGTTACCAATCGCGAAGTTCCCAGCGGCGGTCTGCCCTCCGACGTGGGATGCCTGGTTCAGAACGTTGGTACCGCCGCTGCAATTCACGACTGGATCGTTTGCGGCCAGCCTCTGATTTCCCGAGTAACCACGGTCACCGGCGATGGCGTCAACAAGCCAATGAATGTTCGAGCCCGAATCGGTACGACGATCGAGCACATCATCAAATTCACCGGCGGCTACAGTGACCGCGCCAGGCAACTGATTATCGGCGGCCCGATGACGGGCAATTCGGTCACCACCGATCGCGTGCCTCTCGTTAAAGCGACCAATTGCATCCTGGTGTCGTCCGAAACACCGTCAACCGGCCCCGAGCTGCCCTGCATACGATGCGGCGAATGCGCCGTGGTCTGCCCCGTTCAGCTGCTGCCACAGCAGTTGTTCTGGTACGCCTGTGCCGATGACGAGGTCAAGTTGCGCGAATTCGGACTGACGGATTGCATCGAGTGCGGCTGCTGTGATGTCGTATGCCCCAGCCATATCCCGCTGACGGCCGATTTTCGGGTTGCGAAAGGCCGCATTCGTGAACTGGCGGACGAAAAAGCGCGCGCTGCCCGGGCGCGGCTTCGATTCGAAGCACGCAACGATCGTTTGCGGCGCGAACGCGTGGAAAGGGAAACGCAATTGGCCAATCAGAAGGCATCGGCAAAACGGGCCGGACCGGCCGCGATTGCCGAGATACTAAAACGCCGGAAGCAGGACAAAGGGGACGAAGAGTAGTGGAATTCCAGCGCCGCGAAGCCCCGTTCCTGATACCGGCCGTCAGCGTCTCATCGATGATGCTGCAGGTACTCGCCGCACTCGTGCCGGCTGCGATTGCACATGTCTGGTTTTTCGGTCCCGGCTTCATTCTCAATCTGCTGGTGGCAGCCATTTTCGCGACCGCGGGCGAAGCGCTGATGCTCAGCCTGCGAAGCCGGCGACCCGAGACAGGACTCACCGATTACAGTGCCCTGGTGACCGCTGCCCTGCTGGCCTTTGCCCTGCCCTCGCTGACTCCATGGTGGGTGACTGCGACCGGCGCGCTGTTTGCCGTTATCGTCGCCAAACATCTTTACGGTGGCCTCGGTTTCAATATTTTTAACCCGGCCATGGCCGGCTACGTTGTCATCCTGGTTGCCTTTCCAATGCACCTGAATTTATGGGTCGCGCCGCGAATGGGCGATCTCGACTACCAGCACCTGACGATTTTACAGACGCTTCAGTTCACGCTGACCGGGGGACTGCCCGACGCCATATCCTTCGATGCGATCAGTCGTGCGACACCACTCGATGTCATGAAATCCGGGCTCAACAATGCGCGCACGGCTGCCGAAATTCGGGCGATTCCGATCATGGGCGATTTTGGCGGCCGCGGTTGGGAATGGATCGGCAACTTCCTGGCGATTGGCGGTTTCTGGTTAATGATCCGCAAGATCATCCGCTGGCAGATTCCGGTCGGCGTCGGCCTTGGCCTGCTGGTACCGGCAACCATTTTCTATATGGTCGACCCGGGCTCGCACGCAAGCCCGGGCTTTCACCTGTTCGGCGGCGCGACCATCCTCTGCGCATTTTTCATCGCTACAGACCCGGTGTCCGCGGCGACCAGCCCCAGGGGGCGCCTGATTTACGGCATCGGAATCGGCTTGATCATCTACTGCATTCGCCGCTGGGGCAGTTACGCCGACGGCGTCGCGTTCGCTGTCCTGCTGATGAACATGGCTGTGCCTGCCATCGATAAGCTGACACGCCCACACATCATCGGCCACAACGATCGGAGTAATACCAGTGACTGAGCGCCCGGTCTGGACAGGCGGTGTTACGCTCGCGGTCATTGCGGCCGTCTGTACAGCACTTGTTGCATTGACATTCCAGTTGACGGCACAACGTATCGCCGATAACGAAAAGGCCTTTCTGGAGCGCAATCTTCAGCCCGCGCTGGCCGGCCTGTTTTTTGACAGCCCGGTCACCGAATCCAAGCTCACCATTCCACAACCGCATGACTTGCCGGGGTCCGAATCGGCGATCGTCTACCGCGTGTACGCCAGCGAGGAACCGGTCGCGGCGTTGTTTGTCGTTTCCGCTCGCGACGGTTATGCGGGTCCCATTCGATTGCTGATCGGGGTCTCAATGGACGGCACCATTACCGGGGTACGCGTACTCGAACACCGCGAAACACCCGGGCTGGGCGACCGCATTGAAATCACCAAGTCAAATTGGGTTCTGCAGTTCGATGGCCATTCGCTGCGCGACCCCGAGCCAGGCAAATGGAAAATACGGGGTGACGGCGGATCGTTCGACCAATTAACGGGTGCATCGATTACACCCCGGGCAATCGTCAAGGCCATCAAAGCGACGCTCGCCTATTTTGAGGCGAATCGGGAAACGCTCTTCACCTTGCCCGCCGATCCGGTTGACGACGACACCGGGGAGACTGACTGATGGCAAGCGGTGTGATGAACCAGCTAAAGAACGGCCTGTGGCGGGACAACCCTGGGCTGGTTCAGCTGCTCGGGCTTTGCCCTCTGCTCGCCGTTACAGCGACCTTCGTCAATGGGCTCGGTCTCGGTCTCGCGACACTGGCCGTTCTGGTCGCATCGAATGCGCTGGTGTCCGCAACGCGCCGCTGGATCCAGCCCGAGATTCGAGTCCCGATTTACGTCCTGATCATTGCCAGCCTTGTCACCTGCATTGAACTGATTTTCAAAGCCTGGTTTCCGGACCTCGATCGAACGCTCGGCATATTCATTCCCCTGATCGTTACGAACTGCGCGATTGTCGCCCGCGCGGAGCTGTATGCTTCCAGGAACCCCGTCGGCGCCAGCATTCTCGACGGCATTGCAATGGGCCTTGGCTTTGCCATGCTCCTGATGACGATCGGCGCGTTTCGAGAAGTCATCGGACAGGGCACACTGTTCGCCCGGATGGACATGTTGATCGGTGGCGAACCCATGCGCGGCCTGGTGCTGGCGGATCAGGGCTGGCTGCTGCTGGTTCTGCCCCCCGGTGCTTTTTTCAGTCTTGCACTCGCAATCGCGGCCAAGAACGCGATAGACCGTCGACGGCTGGAATCGAAGGCGACCCTATCTCGCCGCGCGCGCAAGCTGAACCGCTAGGAATCCTGTGAATACCGAGAAACGCACTGCGATTTTCAAAACCCTTCGCGAACGCATGCCAGAGCCGACTACCGAGCTGCGTTACGAATCACCGTTTGAGCTTCTGATCGCTGTGATCCTTTCAGCCCAAGCAACCGACGTCAGCGTTAACAAGGCAACGAAAAAATTGTACCGGGTCGCCAATACACCGGAAGCAATACTTAAGCTCGGCGTCAGCGGATTGACGAAATACTTTCGTACCATTGGTCTTTTCAATGCCAAAGCCAGCAATATCATCAAGACCTGCAGGATCCTGATAGAGAAACACAATAGCGATGTTCCCCGAACGCG
>JAUHYO010000256.1 GCA_030426325.1 Gammaproteobacteria bacterium
CTGAAACGCGGTATCGACAAGGCGTCGGCTGCGATGGTCGATGAGTTGAAGAAACTGTCCAAGCCCTGCAAGGATGAGAAAGCGATCGCACAGGTCGGTAGCATTTCTGCAAACTCTGATCCGGAAATTGGCGAGATCATCTCCAATGCGATGGACAAGGTTGGCAAGGAAGGCGTCATCACGGTTGAAGAAGGTTCCGGTCTTCAGAACGAACTCGATGTTGTAGAAGGCATGCAGTTCGATCGCGGATACCTGTCTCCTTACTTCATCAATGACACGAACAGCCAGCAGGTTGAACACGACAATCCGTTGATTCTTCTGTATGACAAGAAGATCTCCAACATTCGCGATTTGCTCCCGGTCCTCGAAGGCGTTGCGAAAGCAGGCCGTCCGCTGCTGATCATTTCAGAAGACGTGGAAGGCGAAGCGCTGGCAACCCTGGTTGTCAACAACATCCGCGGTATCGTGAAAGTTGCGGCTGTTAAGGCTCCGGGCTTCGGTGATCGTCGTAAAGCCATGCTGCAGGACATCGCTGTCCTGACCGGTGGCCAGGTGATTTCTGAAGAAGTCGGCCTGTCGCTTGAAAAAGCAACGCTTGATGATCTTGGTGAAGCCAAGAAGATCCAGATCACCAAGGAAGCGACAACGATTATTGATGGCGCCGGCAAGGCCGCTGACATCAAGGGTCGTGTCGAGCAGATCAACGCTGAAATTGCAGACTCTTCGTCAGACTACGACAAAGAGAAACTGCAGGAGCGTGTTGCCAAGCTGTCTGGCGGTGTTGCCGTCATCAAGGTTGGTGCTGCAACCGAAGTTGAGATGAAAGAAAAGAAAGCACGCGTCGAAGACGCACTGCACGCGACCCGCGCCGCTGTTGAAGAAGGCGTGGTACCGGGCGGTGGTGTTGCACTGATTCGTGCGGTAAGCAAGATTGGCAAGCTCGAAGGCGAGAACGACGACCAGACTGTTGGTATCAACATTCTGAAGCGTGCCGTTGAAGAGCCGCTTCGCCAGATCGTTCGCAATGCGGGCGGTGACGCCAGCGTGGTGCTGAATGCTGTTGCCAAGGGCAAGGGCAATTACGGCTTCAACGCAGCGACCGGCGAATACGGCGACATGATCGAAATGGGTATCCTGGATCCCACCAAGGTCACGCGCTTCGCACTGCAAAACGCTGCCTCCGTATCCGGACTGCTGCTGACAACCGAAGCCATGGTTGCCGACGCGCCGAAGGATGAGGAAGGCGGCCATGCAATGCCTGATATGGGCGGCATGGGTGGCATGGGCGGCATGATGTAAATGCAGCCCCGGCAGGCGCGAGTCTTACTCGCCGCCTTCTGCCACTGGCAAAACCTGGAAACCCGGCTTCGGCCGGGTTTTCTTAGCGTAGTGATGTCGAAAATCTTTGACATCATGTAAATGATAGTTTACTTTACATGCCAGCAATCTGAAAAGGAGGACACGTCCGTGGATTGGTCGTTTGAAGAAAAAAGTGCCTGGGGTTCATTGCTTGCGGTTGCCATTTCCTCATGGCTGTTTTTTCCGGTCGCGCTGACACATCTTGCGGCGGGAGGCGAACTGCGTGAGCTGGCCGGACGCGCTATTTTTGTTGTCGCTGTCATCGTTGTTGTAGAGATTGTGTACCACTCGATGATTGCAGTCGCCTCACGAAACACTGGCAGCGATGAGCGCGATGCCTTGATCGGCATGAAGGCCGACAAGTGGTCGGGCTACGTTCTGGCCGTTGGCGTTTGCTGGATCATTGGTTTGATTGTCCTTCGTGACGTACTGCCGTGGTCCGCGCCGCCACCGTCGAGCGTATTGATCGCAATCTATTTATTACTGGCCCTGACGGTATCTGAGGCGTCGAAGATCTTGCTGCAGATCTGGTATTACCGGACCGGTATCTAATGGCGTCGACCGGAGTACGCAACAATATTCGCAAGCTGCGGTTCGCGAATGACGAGATGACGCAACAACAGCTTGCGGACCAGGTTGGTGTTACTCGACAAACAATCGTCGCCGTTGAGAACGAAAAGTATTCGCCGTCTCTCGAAGTCGCCTTCAGGATTGCTATTGCGCTGGGCGAGCCACTTGATGCCGTTTTCTACTACGAGCCAGGTGCCAGATGATACGTGCGCCCAACAGACCCGCGAGAATTGCGGCGTAGATTAGCGGTTCTGCAATGTCTTTTTTGACCTGCCACCAGTAATGCCAGGCGCCGAGGATTGCGGCGGCGTAGACGGCGTTATGCAGTGTTTGCCAGTGTTGCCCCATACGCCGTCGTATTGCGGTGAAGGATGTTGCCGCAAGCGCGGTCAGAATCAGTAGCGCAGAAAATCCAATCAGTACAAATGGACGTTCGGTCAGGTCTTCGACGATTTCACTCAGTCGCAAATCCCGGTCGAGGACAACCCAGGTCGTAAAGTGCATCAGTACGTAGAAAAACGTGAACAGACCCAACATGCGGCGAAAGCGCGACAGCCAGTTCCAGCCGCTAGCGCGCCGCAACGGCGTGATCGCCAGCGTGATCATGATGAATCGTAAACCCCAGTTGCCGAAGCGATCGAGAATTTCTTCGACAGGGTTCGCACCCAGGGTGCCGGTCAGACCAGCGGCATCGGTGACGACGAGGGCCGCTGGGAGCAGGCACAGCAGGAATACGAGAGGCTTCCAGACAAAGCGGATTTGTTGCAGCGTGTTCAATCGAGCTCAGTAGTTGCGACGCAGGTCCAGACCCTTGTACAGGTCGGCGACCTGCTCACCATAGCCGTTAAACATCAGGGTTTCCTGTTTGTCCGCGAAAATCCCTGAGCCAATGCGACGTTCGCGCGCCTGGCTCCAGCGTGGATGACTGACGTTCGGGTTCACGTTCGCATAAAAGCCGTACTCATTTGGCGCCGCCATGTTCCAACTCGTGCGCGGGCGCGACGACGTGAAGTTGATCTTGACGATGCTCTTGATGCCCTTGAAGCCATACTTCCAGGGCACGACCAGCCGAATGGGTGCTCCGTTCTGGTTGGGAATCGTCTTGCCGTAAATTCCAACCGCGAGAATTGGCAGCGGGTTGGTGGCTTCCGCCATGGTCAGTCCTTCACGGTAGGGCCAATCGAGTGATCGCCGGCGAAGGCCAGGCATCTGTTCAGCGTCGTTGAGGGTTTCGAAGGCAATGAACTTTGCCTTCGATGTCGGCTGAAGGTGCTTTATGACGTCTGCCAGCGAAATGCCAACCCAGGGAATTACCATCGACCAGGCCTCGACGCAGCGCATGCGGTAGATGCGTTCCTCGAGGTCGAAAGGCTTTATAAAGTCCTCAAAGTCAAAGATGCCGGTTTTCTCCGCATGGCCGGACACCTCAATACTCCACGGTCGTGGTTTGAAGTCCTGTGCATTCCGGTACGGGTCGCTCTTGCCAGTGCCGAACTCATAGAAATTGTTGTAGGTCGTTATGTCTTCGTAGCTGTTCGCTTCTTCGTCGGTGCTGAAAACGCTCTTTTTGACTCCCGAAAGCAGGGCCTGACGAGTGTCAGGAATGACGGCGGCGCCCGCAGCGCCAGCGATCATTGAGCCGCCCGCGATCGCGCCTGCCCGCAGAAAATCTCGCCGGTTTAGGTAATTGGTCTCACTGGTGATTTCCGAAGGCCGGATATCGGCCGGTTTTCTGATCAGCACGCACAGTCTCCCTGGGTGGTTTGACTAGTAGACAGGGTCTAAAGGTATTTTATTGCACCGTCCGGTGGTCTTGGAGCTCCGCGCAGCGCAGCTTGCCCTGAGGTGGATAAATCCCATTAAAATGTATCGAAAATCGTCAATTGTCCAAAAAAGCACAATGATGTTTTCCCGGGCGGTTTGTCGTGTGCGGGTTCACGACCAGGGCAGGCAGGAACGCCAGAAAATTTTCACGAAACAGTCACGATTTACCATTAAAAACCCATAAATATTGAATAAATGTTGCGAATATCGAAAAAACTAACAAATCGACTGCCCGAGGATTCGTGGGTTCTGAGAGCGTCTGCACCCAGACAGGAAAATCACGTTAATGAAAGATAGTCTATTATTCTTGATCTTTTGAAGCATTTTAACGATTTTCAGGTCATCAGCCGAGCCATTCGAGCAGCAGGCGGTTTACGTCGTCGGGCCGTTCTTGCTGGGTCCAGTGACCGCAAGGCGCGAGCATCTTAATCGTCAGATTCGACACGAGGGCTTTCATCCCGTCAATCTGCTCGGTCGTGATCACGATGTCGTCGGCGGCGCCGATGAACAGGGTCGGAATCTCAATGCGCTGGTCAACGCCCGCGGTGAGCTCCCAGTTTCGGGTCCAGTTGCGGTACCAGTTAATCGGGCCGGTGAATCCGGATTTTGAAAACGCATTCACGTAATAGTCGCGCTCGCCATCGGTCAGCAAGGCGCCGCCGGTGGGTTCGCTGCGCTCCATTAGCTTGCGCAGGCTGATGACTTTTTTGTCCGGGGCCAGGCGATTGTATTGATCGCGCGATAACTGGTTCTTACGCATCATCATTGTAAAAAAGTGAGCCGGATCGGCCGCAAACTCCTCCAGGTCCAGCAACTTCTCATAGTACAACGCCGCCTGGGCGGTGTTGCCCTGGCTCAGGTAACTGTCGGCCACCAGTCGCACCGCCAGCACGGGAAGCGATGAGTCCTTGAGGGTCGCGGTCATCACATCCGTGAACGCCTGCGCGGGAATGCCCTGCTCCCTCAATTCGTAGAGTCGTACAATGGACTCCAGGTTGTTCGTGTCCAGTTGGAAAGCCGTCAGAAAATGCGTCCGGGCGGCCTCTGGCTCGTTTCGCGCGAGCGCTATATCGCCGAGCAGCA
>JAUHYO010000257.1 GCA_030426325.1 Gammaproteobacteria bacterium
GTTACCTGGGTTTGAATGGTGACGGCCACTTCGGGCGCTGGAACCTGACGGCTTCAGCGTACTTCGCATTCGGTGAAGAGACTCCGGCAAGTTTTGTCGATCAACCAAGCGATATCCGTGCAGCATTTGCGGCATTCGAGGTATCACGGGATTTTGACTGGTTGCGTCTGCGTGGTTCCCTGGTCTATGGCAGTGGCGATGACGATCCTTATGACGATCAGTCAACTGGCTTCGACGCAATTTTCGAGAACCCGCTGATCGCCGGTGCGGACACCAGCTTCTGGATACGTCAGTCATTGCCGCTCGTTGGCGGCGGTCGGGTCGCATTGTCGTCGCCGAATGGGTTATTGAATTCCTTGCGGCCCAACAAGTTCAACAGCCAGTCCAACTTCAGTAACCCGGGACTACTGCTGCTCGGCGCAGGCGTCGACATGGAAGTCACACCGAAGCTCCGGGCATCAGTCAATATCAATCAACTCTGGTTTGATGACACCGCGGTGCTTGAAGCGACACGCAACCAGGGCCCCATCGACCGGACGATTGGTCAGGACCTGTCCTTTTCACTGACCTACCGGCCGTTAACGTCGCAGAATATCGTCCTTAGGCTGGCCGGTTCGGTGCTGCTTCCGGGTGACGGCTATCGACAATTGTTTGGCTCCGATACCGCTTACTCCGTCCTTGCCAATGTCATACTGGCTTACTGAAATCCTATGAACAAACGAGCAAACACCTGCCTGCTGTTGCTTTCCATCCCGGCCCTTGTGCTGGCCGCCGAGGGCGAAAAGCGCAGAAACATCGAGTACCCGGACTATCCGCCCGCCCCGGCCGCGCAGACTGAACAGACCGCCTCGCTGAAGAGTTTTGGCTGCATCAGCTGCCATAGCGCGACCGATGAAAGCAGCATGCACAAGAGTCCATCGGTAATTCTCGGCTGCACGGATTGTCACGGTGGCAATCCGGGCGTCCAAAAAGACGATGTCGACGCCCGCGATCGGGCGCACGTCGCACCTCGCTACCCGGAGAGCTGGCACTATCCATCGAGCGCAAATCCAAAGCGCAGCTATACGCTGCTCAATCGCGAGAGTCCCGAGTTCATTCGCTTCGTCAATCCGTCGGACTATCGCGTGGCGGAGCAGAGTTGCGGCGCCTGCCACCAGAAAATCATCGACGCAAATATTCGCAGCATGATGGCAACCGGCGTCATGCTGTGGGGCGGCGCGTCATACAACAACGGCATTCTGCCCTACAAGAACTACATTCTTGGCGAGGGATACACGGCCGACGGTAAAGCCGCGAAAGTGACCGGGCTCGAGATCGACCCGGCAGTCGCAAAACAGCACGGCATCATCCCGGAACTGTATCCGCTTCCGACCTGGGAGAGTGTCAAACCGGCCGATGTCTTTCGTGTTTTTGAAGACGGCGGGCGAAATCTTACAAACCTGTTTCCGGAAACCGGCCTGCCGAATGCACTTGGCCAGATTCAGCGCCTCGAAGAACCCGGCAAACCGGACAACCGTCAATCGAATCGCGGGCCGGGCACTGGCGGACGCATTGCCGTACCACTGATCAATATTCACAAGACGCGGCTGAACGACCCGTTTACCTGGTTCATCGGAACGAATGACCAGCCCGGCGACTACCGGTCTTCGGGCTGCGCGAGCTGTCACGTTGTGTATGCGAACGACCGGGACCAGCGTCACTCGGGTCCCTATGCCGCCTACGGTCGCGATGGGGAATCGGCATCCGCTGATCCGCAAATTCCAAGAGGTGAACCGGGGCATCCGCTCAAACACACGTTCACCCGCGCGATCCCGACATCGCAGTGCATGGTCTGCCACATGCATCAACCGAATATGTTCATGAACTCCTACCTCGGCTACACGATGTGGGATTACGAGTCCGATGCGCCGTTCATGTGGCCGGAAGAACAGCAACAGTTGAGCATCGCCGAACAGCGCAACGTTCTCGACCGCAACCCGGAAGGTGCGGTGGTACGCGGCAAATGGGCGGACCTCGATTTTTTGCGAAACGTGACGGACCTTAACCCGTCACTCAAGGACACACAGTTTGCCGACTATCACGGGCACGGCTGGAACTTCCGTGCGGTGCAAAAGCGTGACCTGCGCGGCAACCTGCTGGACGCGGATGGCCAGGTTGTTGCCCATGACGATCCTGACAAGTTTTCCAAAGCCGTTCACTTGTCGTCGATTCATGTCGACAAGGGCATGCATTGTGTCGATTGCCACTTCACCCAGGACAACCACGGGAACGGTCACATCTACGGTGAAGTGGCCAGCGCAATTGAGGTGGAGTGCAAGGACTGCCATGGCACCGCGCAGGCGTATCCGGATCTTAGAACCTCGGGCCCGGCCGCACCGCCTGGCGGCACCGACATGCGCCTGTATCGAAACTCTGACGGCAAACGCCGCTTTGAATGGCAAGGCGACAAGCTGGTGCAGCGCTCCGTACTGGACCCGGACCTTGAATGGACATTGAGCCTGGTCCGGGACTCGGTGAATCCGGAGCACGCCGAGTACAACGAAAAGGCGGCGCGCGCCAAACTGATGAGCAACGATGTGAATTCGCAGGACTGGGGAACGGGCGTCGCCGTCGACAAGCTCGCGCACAAGGATGAAGAGCTCGAGTGCTATACCTGCCACACCGCCTGGATCACGAGCTGCGCCGGTTGTCATTTGCCCATCGAGGCCAACTGGAAGTCCGGGCAACATCATTACGAGGGTGGCGAGACCCGGAATTATGCGACCTACAACCCACAGGTCGCGCGCGACCAGATGTTCATGCTCGGTCGTCGCGGACCGCTGAACGACAGCAAGATAGCGCCAGTACGCTCGTCATCCGCCCTGGTCCTGTCGTCGACCAATGCAAATCGTGAGCGCATCTACGTACAACAGGCACCGGTTTCCGCCAGTGGTTTCAGCTCGCAGGCGATGAATCCGCACTTCCCGCACACTGCGCGCAAGACCGAGACGAAGACTTGCAGCAACTGCCACCTGGGCAGCAAGAATGACAATAACGCCTGGATGGCACAGCTGCTGCTACAAGGCACCAACTTCGTGAACTTCATCGGCTTCAACGCCTGGGCGGGACTGGGTGACGGCATCCTGGGTGCCCAGGTCACCGAGTGGGACGAACCCCAGGCGGTGCTTGGCAGCTACCTGCATCGTTACGCGTATCCGGACAACTTCAAGCAGCATGTCGCCAACGACCGGCGACTGAAAACGGCGTACAGCCACGATGGCGGCATTGCCCGTTGCGTGCAGGTCCGTGGAGAGTATTTGTATTCGGCGGAAGGCCCGGAGGGCCTTAAGGTCTACGACATCGCGAATATCGCCAATAAGGGTTTCAGCCAGCGCATCGTCGAACTGCCTTTCAGCCGGCTCGGCCACGACTCGGACGTAAAATCCAGCGATGCAAGCTGCGTCGCGCTGCCAACGAACCAGCCAATACATCCGCCGCGCAATGAGGGCGACCTCATGCGAATAGAGAACCAGGAACAACCCTTCCACCCAATGTACAACTACGCGTATATCAGCGACGCGGTTGAAGGGCTGATCGTCGTCGACGTAACAACATTGTCCGATGGCGACGTCGGCAATAACTTTCTCGATCGTGCCCTGACGTGGAACCCTGACGGCATCCTGGCGGGCGCACGCCACCTGACAATCGCCGGCCACTACGTATATATCATCGCCAGGCAGGGACTGGTTGTTGTCGACATCGATGATCCGCTGGCGCCCAGAATTGCCGCTACCCTTGCTCTCGACGATGCGCGAGCCTCGGCGCTGCAATTTCGTTACCTGTTTGTCACAGACCGGACCGGACTGCGTGTCATCGATGTGACCAACCCGCTCAAACCGGAAATCGTCAGTGATGCGCAGGTTTCGCTTCGCGATGCCGAACGAGTTTATCTTGCGCGAACTTACGCGTATGTCGCTGCACGGAGCGACGGACTTGCGATCATCGACATCTGGAACCCGGAGAAACCTGAATTGCTGCAACTGTTCAATGCCGACGGGAAACTGACTGATACACGCGACGTCGTGGTCGGGTCAACCAACGCGTCATTGTTCGCCTACGTCGCCGACGGCGCAGCCGGGCTGAAAGTATTGCAGCTGACATCGCCGGACTCGCAACCGGGCTTCTACGGCTTCAGCCCGACGCCGGTGCCGGAACTGATTGCAACTTATCCGAGCAAGAGCCCGGTGTTGTCATTGTCGAAAGGCCTCGATCGCGATCGCGGAGTTGACGAGACTGGCGGACAGATCGCCGTGTTCGGTCGCAAGGGATCACGCCCGTTAACCTACGATGAGATGAAACGTCTGTATCTCGATGCGGAGGGAAAGCCCTGGTATGTCAAAGATGAATAAATCAGTGATCGCAGTGCTTGCTGCACTTTTCTCGGCAGGAGCAGGCGCCGAGTTGCCGCAGCAGGATAGCAATATGCATATGGGCGTCGCGACCTGCGCCGCGTCTCAATGCCATGGCTCAGCCGTGCCGCGTGATGGATCCAACGTGCTGCAGAATGAATACGTTACGTGGACCCAGGATGACCCGCATTCGCGGGCTTTTGAGGTGCTAGGCAATGCCCAGTCACAGGCGATCGCATCGCGGCTCGGACTGGCGTCAGCGACTACTGCCGGCATCTGTCTCGATTGCCACGCGGACAACGTACCGAGGGCTCAGCGTGGCGACCGCTTCCAGTTGTCAGACGGCGTCGGCTGCGAAGCCTGCCATGGTGGCGCCGAGAACTGGCTTGCGAGTCATTACAATACGCCGGCCGCTACGCCAGAATCCAATCGTGCC
>JAUHYO010000258.1 GCA_030426325.1 Gammaproteobacteria bacterium
CCCGCGTCGCGGAGTCGGTCATGAAAAAGTTCTGACACGACTTGAGTTCGATCACCAGGCCGAGCGTTTGCTGGCCAAGCTAGGCTATTCGCCGGACACGGTACCTCCCGACGGCGAGGTCGTTTACTTGCGGTCGACAGCCAATCTGTCGACCGGAGGCACGGCCATCGACGTTACGGATGTCATTCATCCCGACAATCGTGCAATGGCGATACGCACGATCAAGGCGATCGGACTCGATATCGGTGGAGTGGATTTCCTGACAAAGGATATTACCGAGTCGTATCGAGACGCTGGTGGTGGCATTTGCGAAGTAAACGCGGGTCCGGGCTTTCGCATGCACGTGGCGCCCAGTGAAGGCACGCCACGCGATGTTGCCGGTCCGGTCATCGACATGCTGTTTCCGCCCGACTCGCCGAGCCGCATTCCGATCGCGGCGGTGACCGGCACCAACGGCAAGACGACAACGTCACGCATGCTGGCCCATATCCTGAAGATGTCCGGCCATATTGTCGGCCTGACATCGACCGATGGCGTTTATATCGACGGCAAGCTCAGCGTGCCTGGCGATATGACCGGCCCGGTTTCGGCGCAAATGATTCTGCGCGATCCATCGGTCGATGCCGCGGTTATGGAGACCGCGCGAGGCGGCATGTTACGCAGCGGCCTGGGATTCCAGACCTGCGATGTCGCTGCCTGCCTGAATGTCAGCGCCGACCACCTGGGGCTTCGCGGCATCGATACGCTCGAGCAGCTTGCTGAAGTGAAACGTGTACCCATCGAAATCGCCACGCACGCGGCGGTGCTGAATGCAGATGACGCGTTGTGTCTGCAGATGGCCGATTACACGGATGCCGAGAAAGTCTGTTACGTCACGATGAACCCGGCGCACCCGCTGGTGAAGAAACATATCCAGGCCGGGGGACAGGCGTTTGTGCTGGAAAAAGGCATGAATGGGCACCTGATTACCATCTACGACAATCACGCACACACGCCATTGCTCTGGTCACATCTGATACCGGCAACGATCGAGGGGCGCGCCTTGCACAACGTGCAGAACGCAATGTTTGCCGCGGCACTTGCCTACAATATGCAGGTGAGTCTCGAAGACATCCGGCAAGGATTGCGCACGTTTGACTCGAGTTTTTTCCAGGCGCCGGGTCGGATGAATATTTACGACGAGCATCCCTTCCGCGTCATTCTCGACTACGCGCACAATCCGGCGGCGGTGAAAGCGATGTGCACGCTGGTCGATCGTTTTGATGCCGCTGGGCGCAAGATCATTGTGATTTCGGCGCCGGGTGACCGGCGCGATGAAGATATTCGGGAAATTGCAACGATCGCGGCCGGCCATTTTGACCACTATATTTGTCGTTGCGATGACAGTCGCCGCGGACGAGGCGACGACGAAGTGGCGGTGATGCAAAAAGAGGCCCTGATGGCGGCCGGTATCCCTGAAGACCGGATCGAGGTGATCACGGACGAACAGGCAGCCACTCAACACGCGCTTGAAATTGCCGAGGATGGGGACCTGATCCTGGTGCTGGGCGACAACATCAAGCGTGCCTGGAAGCAGATTATTTATTTCAAATCCGGCAAGGCCGCGGCGGGAAACAATGAAAAGGCGCGACCGGAAATCGAATTGCCCGAGCTTGCGGGATTTGACCTCGATGGGGATATCGAGATCATCAGCGATGAGCGTGGCGTTCGTATTGCCCGGGAAGAAGGCGACTAGCCGAGGCCATGCAGTTTCTCGATGCGCGCAGACTGACCGGGCCGAGCCTGATTTTCGACGGGCCGGGCGCAGTGCTGGATGTTGCTTGCACAACTGACGAGGCGGATAGCCTGTTGCCCGTCTGGAAGCGGCACGTGCTGCGCATGGTTGCAGCGCTCGGCTGGACCAAACCGCAGTTTGCGTCTCGCAAGTTGCTAGGTGGCGTCAGTATGGCGTTCTCAGCACCCATCGATGCACTGTACACGGCTACCGAAGTCAACGAATGGGCCTGGGCCGCGAGCGCCGCCGAATTGCGTGTCCCGGTTGAAGTCCCGGACTTCGACGAGACGGTGGCCGCGTTGAAGGCGTCGGTAGCCGAAGAATCGAACCCGCGACTCATGGAAATGATTAACGAGGCAAAATCGCGCGGTACGACACTGCTCTGGGATGACGATGAAGTGTCGCTTGGGCTTGGACGGGGGTCCGAGACCTGGCCTGTTCGCGAGCTTCCCGAATCGGTGCAGTGGGATCGCTATTCGGATGTGCCGGTCGGCATTGTCACAGGCACCAACGGCAAAACCACGACGGTACGAATGGCGCTGCAGATCGCCCGATTGGCCGGAGACAATGTTGGCCTTTGTTCAACGGACTGGATTGCCGTGAACAACGACATCATTGATCGCGGCGACTGGTCCGGACCGGGAGGTGCGCGCACGGTGCTTCGGCAACAGAATGTCGATGTCGCAATCCTTGAATCGGCTCGCGGTGGTCTGCTGCGTCGAGGACTGGGCGTTGAGCACGCCAGGGCGGCACTCATTACCAATGTTGCTGAAGATCATCTCGGCGACTTTGGGTCGCAGAGCCTCGCGGAGCTTCTGGAAGTCAAATGGATCGTCAGCCGTGCGGTGCGTCGGTCAGGGCAACTGATTCTGAATGCCGACGACGCGCTGCTCAGAAAAAAAGCGGCTGATTTCGACGGCTCGATAAGCTGGTTCAGCCTCAATGCAGAGAGCGACTTCGTGCAGCAACGCATTGTTTTCGGCGACACGATATTCATGCTGCAAGGCGGGGAACTTGTCCGAATTCAAGGCGGCGTCACGGAAAGCATTTGTCGCAGCGCCGACATCCCGCTCACGCTCGGCGGTCATGCAAGGCACAATGTTGCTAACGCGCTCGCGGCCTCGGCACTGACATCCAGCCTGGGTTATCACCTCGAGGACATTCGCGAAGGATTAACGCGAATGGGACAAGGCGACAATCCGGGACGCTGCAATATTTACACGCTGGGCGGCGTCAAGGTGCTCGTCGACTTCGCGCACAATCCTGCCGCAATGCAGGCGCTGTTCGATATGGCTGAAGCAATTCCGGCCCGGCGGCGCGTGCTGTGTTTCGGGCAGGCCGGCGATCGGCCGGACGGCCTGATCCGGGAAATGACGCGTAACGCCTGGGCGATCGGGCTGGATCGCGTGATCATCTCGGAACTCGCGGACTATTATCGCGGGCGTGAGCGCGGCGATGTATTTGCCGTCATGCAGGACGAGCTCATGAACTGCGGGGCCGATGCATCTCAGATTTCACACGTCGAGCTTGAAATCGAGGCCCTCGATGCAGCGCTGGAGTGGGCGGAATCGGGCGATCTTGTCATCATGCTGGCGCTGGCGAGCAGCGACCAGATCCAGCAGCGACTCCGGGCGCTGGGCGCTCGCTAGTCGCGGCCTCACTCGAGACTGAGAATTCGCTTCCAGTGCCTGGCACTTACCGGCATGACGGACAGGCGGTTGCCTTTCCTGGCCAGAATCATGTCGGACAGCGACTTGTCGGCTTTAATCTCGGCAAGTGAAATGCAGCGAGACAGTTTCCTGACAAACTCGACGTCCACAAGAATCCACGTTGGGTTGTCCGGCTTGCTTTTCGGGTCGTAGTACTTTGATTTCTTGTCAAATTGGGTTGGATCGGGGTAGGGCTCGCTCGCTACCCGGGTAATGCCGACAATGCCCGGTTCCTTGCAATTCGAATGATAGAAAAATATTTCGTCGCCGATTTTCATGTCGTCGCGCATCGTGTTGCGAGCCTGATAGTTGCGGATACCGTCCCACATATCGCGGCCGTCTTTTTGCATGTCATCGATGCTGTAGGCATCGGGTTCGGATTTCATAAGCCAGTAGGCCATGGCGTCACTCAACGTTTCCCGGGCGGCGCAGTTTATCACGGGTTTATGGCCATTCGCCGGGGATTGTTATGGTAGGATTGTTGCTCGAAATCAAGACCCACGAAGAGGCAGGTCTCGAATGGCAAACGTTCTCGCAAACATATTCGGCAAGTCGCCGGTACAACCGCTGGAAAAGCACATTGACATCGCCTACCGGTGCGCGAAGCAGTTGAATGCGTTCTTCACGGCGGCGTTCGCTGACGACTGGGCGACGGCTGCCGCTGTTCGCGATGAGATCGAAAGCCTTGAACACCGGGCCGATGACATCAAGAAAAAGATTCGCCTGCACTTGCCGAAAAGCCTGTTCATGCCGGTTCCCCGTGAAGACCTGCTGGAGCTCTTGCTGGTGCAGGACAAGATTGCGAACCGGACCAAAGATGTCTCCGGTTTGGTGCTCGGGCGGAAAATGCAGTTCCCGAAGCAAATTGCCGAGCAGTTCCTGGAGTTCGTTGATCGCAATATCGATGCGGCCAAGCAGGCCAGGAAAAGTGTGCGCGAGCTTGACGAGTTATTTACCGCGGGCTTCCGCGGTGCCGAAGTCACACTGGTTGCCGGCCTGATAGAAGAGCTGGATCAAATTGAGACCGATACCGATGACAAGCAGGCGGCTTTGCGCGCCTCATTATTCAGTCTCGAAAAGACGCTGGACCCGGTTGACGCAATATTCATGTACAAAGTTATCGAATTGACGGGTGAAATCGATAACTTTGTACATGAATATGGGCGCCGACTTGAGCTGTTGCTCTCCCACTAACAATAAATAAAGCAGGGCTTGGCAGGCTCTGGGGGCAAAGTATGGAAGCGCAATACATCTACATCGGCCTTGCTGCCGCGTTCGGCTTGTTTATGGCCTGGGGCA
>JAUHYO010000259.1 GCA_030426325.1 Gammaproteobacteria bacterium
ATCTACGGCATGAACTTTGAAAACATGCCGGAGCTGTCGAACCGCATGGGCTACTTCATTGTCATTGGCGTTATGTTTGTCGTGGCGGTCCTGCAGTTGTTGTATTTCCGACGGAAGCGGTGGATTTGATGCAAGCGGAACCTAATTTGATTGACGAAATCGCGGATGGCAGCCTGATTGAGAGATGGACAGGCGCTTTCCAGTCCTGGGTCTCCGACTACCTCGCATCGGTTGACACGCTGGTCGAGCTGGGTCTGATTGCCGCGGCCGCGGCGATCGCATGGCCGCTGTCGATCGTGCTCAAAAACAAGGTCAAAGCGCTTGGCCAGGAGCACGCAACCTATGCGTTGCTGAAGCGACTGTGGCTGAGGCTTGATGTTATTGCCTTTCCAATTGTCTGGCTGGTGATTCAGTGGCTGGTGGTCATTGCAATGGAGCAGATCGGCCAGCGGCACGCAGCACTGGTCGTTACATCGAGTTTGCTGACGGCCTGGATCGTAATAAACGTCGCGACAGTCTTTGTTGCGAATCCGGCGCTGTCGCGGACGATTGCCGTTACGGCCTGGGTTGGCGCGGCATTCAATATCCTGGGGTTGCTCGGTGAAGCGATCCAGTGCCTTGATGGTGCGGCACTCACTGTCGGTCAGGTAAATATATCGGCCCTGACCATTATCCAGGGATTGGTCGCACTGGCAGTCCTCCTCTGGATTACCGCAATCGTCGGGCAGGTAATCGAGGGTCGCATCAAGGCATCGCCAAATCTGACACCGTCGATTCAGGTGCTGTCGTCGAAATTGATCCGGATTGGTCTTGCAATCGTCGCTTTTGTTTTTTCGCTCAAAATCGTCGGCATCAACCTGACGGCCTTCGCCGTATTTGGCGGCGCGATCGGTGTTGGTCTGGGTTTTGGCCTGCAAAAGATATTCGCGAATCTTGTCAGCGGATTCATTCTTCTTCTCGACAAGTCGATCAAGCCCGGTGATGTCATTGCCATCGCCGATAACTACGGCCGGGTTGAGTCACTCGGCGCCCGCTACGTTTCCGTTTTAACTCGTGACGGCATCGAGCACCTGATCCCGAACGAGGAGTTAATTACGACTCGGGTCGAGAACTGGTCACACTCGCAGGACCTCCTGCGACTGCGAAAGTCGGTTGGCATTCACTACAAGTCGGATGTACGTGAGGCGATCAGGCTGTGCCTGGAAGCGGCGGCCGAGGTGCCTCGAATTCTTAAAGATCCGGCGCCAACCTGCAATCTGCAGGAGTTTGGTGACAACTCGGTCAACCTCGATGTTCGATTCTGGATCGATGATCCGATGAATGGTCGAGCCAATGTCGTCAGTGCGCTGTTGCTTGGAATCTGGGACCGGTTTCATGCCCACGGTATTGAAATTCCGTATCCGCAGCGCGACCTGCACTTGCGTTCATCCGATGTTGACGCTTTCGGGCGATCGGAGCCTGAATCCGGTGAGTAATACCTAGTCGGCTTCGTCGGCCAGGCTGGTACTGCGAGTAATCGTTTGCCACTTGTGTTCCCGGCCGCGCAGCCAACGCACAAGACCCTGGAATCGCCAGATCGCGGTCAATTGCCGAAAGCCGAAATTTTCAACAATGGCGATCAGGTACAGCAGTGCAAGCTGGCTGAACTTCGGGTACATATGGAATGACAGTTCCTCGAGCATGATCGCGCTGGTCGACAGCAGGACACCGAGGCCAATTGCAAGTCCAAGAAATATTCCGGCTTCAGGCCACGATAGCCACCCCATGACACCGCAAAGAAGTATGAAGGCGTATCCCGCGACCTCAATGATGGGGCCGAGAAGCTCGAACACGACATAGAACGGAATGGCGACCCAGGTGACGGTTCCACCACGAGGATTGGTTAGCAAGGAACGATTCAGTGCGAATGCCTGGCCGAGACCGTTTTGCCAGCGAACGCGCTGGCCCTTGAGATCGCGATAGTTCTCCGGCGCATCGGTCCAGCACACAGGGTCCGGCACGAATGTAATGCGGTAGGGTTTGCGTTTCTCTTTCATGAGCCGGTGCAGACGCAGAACCAACTCCATATCCTCACCGACGGCTTTCGGGTTGTACCCGCCAGCTTCGACCAGGGTTTCCTTGTGGAACAAGCCAAACGCTCCTGAAATGATCAGCAAGCCGTTGATTGGCGACCAACCCATGCGACCAAAGAGAAACGCGCGCAGGTATTCGACGACCTGGACCAGCGCAAGAAAATTCGTCGGCAGACCAACTTTTTCAAGAAAGCCCTGGCGTACCGTGCAGCCATTCGCAATGCGTACGGTGCCGCCAACCGCCACCGTCGTCGGATCTTCCAGGAAGGGCCGGACAACTCGGCGCAAGCTGTCTGGTTGCAGGACTGAATCGGCATCAACGACACATACCAGCGGGTAACGACAGACATTAATCCCGGCATTCGACGCGTCGGCCTTGCTGCCGCCGTTGACCTTGTCCACAACCCGCAAGTTGGAAATTCGGGTCGAACGGTAGATGCTCTTAACCGGTTTGCTTTCGACGCGGGCGCGGTAGGCCTCCGGGAACTCCTGCATTCCAAACTCGTCGATCAGCTTCTGCAGGGTATCGTCGGACGATCCGTCATTGACTACGATGAGTTCGAATTGTGGATACTCGAGTTGGAGCATCGCCTTGACCGATGTAATGATCGACGAGGATTCGTTGTACGCGGGAACAACCAGGCTGATCGGTATATCGAGTGCCGAGAAGACATTCTCCGCCTCGTACTGCTCCGAAGTCTGCAGGTATTTCCGGATACCGTAGGCGGCAATGATGTTCTGCATCAGGTAGCCGAGATTAATGCCAACGAAGTAGGTAAGAAAAACCCACTGCCCGCCGAGGACGAAGTCGCGCAAGCTCATGCGAGTCCGACCTCCGCAAAGCACTGCTGCAGGATATCGATGGCGTACGGGTCGGTTTGCCGATCACGAATTGCGCGTAACTGGTTTGGCCCCAAAAAGGGCAGCGAGCTGATGGCCTGGCCTGCACGGTATCTCACCCACCACTGGGGATCGTCCAGCAGCGACTCCAGCAGAGACAGGTGCTCTTGCTGGCCGACGCGTCCGAGGACCTTCGCGGCCTGCATCCGGACATACCACTCGTCATGCTGCGTGAGTGCGGCAATTCTGGGAACACCTTTGAAGCCACTGACCAGCTTTAGCGATGCGGTCACCACGCGCGGATCCGGGCTGCCGCGTATGAGTTCGTCGACCAGTGCGTCCAGGATCTCTGACTCCATCAGGCGCGCGAACTGCAACAGATAGGTTTGCCCCGAGCTTTCCTCAGTGCGAATGGCGCGGTACAAGGGTTCGCTGATGCAGGCGCTGTCAGCGTGCTGCAAAATAACGGAGACCCTGTTCCTTGGCCAGTCCCTTCGGCTATTGATTTTCGGTACAACAATGTTCACGCCGGCTCCCGGGTCGATGTCAACCAGGGCAGCGGCTGCGGTGATCGATATCGCAGTGTTGTCGTGGTCGACCAGTGCCCTCAGTTCTTCCCAGAACTCGCTCAGGCGCAGATGACCGATTGTTTGCACTGCAAGAATGCGTGCGCGCACGCGACGGCTTTCAAATAGCTTTTCCGCGATTGGCGGGATGCCAGTTCGTTTTGCAAGTCTAATTAAGTTGTCGACTGCGCGACCATCAACGACGCTTCGAACACGATTCCATTCTTCGAGCAGTTCAATCCAATCACCGCGCCGGATCGGGGGTAGTGGCTGTTCATCGGGAATTCCATTGCCCAATAACGCACCAGCAAATATATCGCGCCAAACAGACAGAAATCGCTGGCGATTGCGTATCGCCGAATTGGTCGCGATTCTGAGACCCACGGTATAGGCGAACAACACAATTGTCGTAAGCAATACGGCGGCAATGGACCACAATGCCGCGTTCGTCAGGGGGTCAAAGTTTGATCGAAATAGCCATTCCAAGGAAGTGCCTCCTGTAGAAATCGCCTTGATCGTGCGCACCCAGCCACCACTGAATACCGAATCTCTCATTGAGTTCCCGGCGCCCGCTTAGTGCAATACTGCGTACCCGGGATTCGAGAACCTGCCCAGGTCCGATGGCCTCCGCCTCTTTGCCCTTACTGATCGAAAATCCGATACTCGCCCGGTCGTTGTAGTACCAGTTTGACGTGAAGCTGTGCCCAAGTGATGTGCCGGCACCTGATAGCTGTGATGCGCTGAGCGAATACGCAAACCGGAAGGCTCCGACGTAACGTTCGGTCGTCAGCGTTGCCGTGCCGACATTGACTGACGTGAATGTCCGGTATCGATAACCAAGGGTCGTGACCCATCCATTGTCATACGAGCGGCCAAGATAGGCACCGACAACCTCATCGGGCAAGAAGCGTGGACTGAAAGCACGTGTGTAATCGAACCCGCCCAGCCAGTGTTTTTGAAAGTTGAAATCGGATCCGAGCAGTACAGCACTATCGGATGTCGTGAATCGTGCATCTCTCGATACGGCGACGCGATGCCGTCCAGACGACTCGTCTTCACGGCTCAGCTCAATGAATTGTCGATTCCAGGACGGCGCGCCGTTGTCTAGACGATCGTAGTGCGCACCCATCAGGATCGTCCATTGCGCGACAGGTTTTCGGGCTGCCGCCTGCCACCAGTCAGCCTGCGGAAAGCGCGATTCGACCTGTTGCTGAACGTCGGTGCGTTCAGCCTCGTAATGCCCGTCTTTGATTTGCTGGAGCAATGTATGGCGCAGTCGCCAGGGTGCTTCGTAGTCCGGTGC
>JAUHYO010000260.1 GCA_030426325.1 Gammaproteobacteria bacterium
CATTATCTGGACTTTCTGCTATTGAGTTGATTCTAATGATTCATTTGTGGTACCTATGCTTGAAGCTAGTCTGATCACAAACTGAGCTTCTTCATTTGTGAAAGGCTCTTGAATCTCAATTTGGTGTTCCAGCACATCAACCGTGGCGTCGGATGCATCGGAATTTGCCTTCTGACGTTTTTCAATTCGTTGGCGTAAGGCTGTGCAAATTTTTCGTCAAAATCCCAGTACAGTCGGTCCGCGCCGCTGAAGACCAGCAGAATCTTGCGCCCGCTGTTCGCCATCTTAAAGAAAGCTTCTGGAAACAGTGGGTTAGCATTTGAATCCGGCTGTTTGGCCGGTTCAACGGTAGTCGCTGCCGGTGTCGCCTTTTTGCGGGTGAACAGTTGGGCCAGTGCTCGTCCGATGCTGCGAAAGTCGCTCTGAAAGGTGAGCAGGCGAAGCCATGATTTCGGATTGAGCAAGCGTTGCACATAGCCTTTGCGCAGTGCGGCGAGCTCGCCCTGGCTGGCGAAGCGAGTTCTGTCAGCAGCGCCCATGGCCAGCGTTACGGTCATGCCCAGCGACAGCAGGCCGACGACTCGGGGATCGTTCTGGGCGAGCAATATACTGCTGATTGCGCCACCACACAGCCCGCCGAGTATGAAAGTGTCAATACCGCGTTCGTTTTGCAGCCAGTCCAGCGCGTCGATACCGTCATTAACGAACGCGCCGTTCTCGGTATCGTTGTAGACTTCGGCGAGTAATTCCTTCCCCAGTTCGCCTTCGGAATCACCCAGCCCATAGAAGTCGAACTTGAATACGGTATAGCCCTGCTTTAGGAATGCCTCGGTCATGCGGTTGTACAGCCGGTGTGGACCAACCCGCATTTTTACTCCTGGCGACAAGAGCACGATCATTGGCCGCTCAGGGTTCTGGCTGACGGGGGAATGCAAGGTTCCAAAGAGGAGCTTGCCATCGCGGTTACGAAAGGTGACTGCTTCAGCGCTAACTGCCATTGTGTTGCTCCAGCCAACTCAGTGTTTCGGGGACGAGTGTGGTCGTGGTTGAAGTATAGGGCTTAATTTCCCGCCAGAACGCCGGTTCTTCGACCTTCAGGAAATCACTGGAAGTAAAGTGCTCGCTGAGTTGGACAAACTCAGGCCGGTCTTTCTGCTTGATGTTGGGTGCTATCTGCACGACGAGCGCCTTGCCAGACAGCCTGGATTTTGCCGATGTCAGCAGGTCGATTTTTCCGCATTGATCGTAGAAATCGTGCGAAATCAGGTAGCCATCTACGTTGGCAGGTTCGCCGGCAGCGAGCTTTTCGACCAGCTTTTCACGGTTGTCACGGACCTTGCCGTACACCGCGAGCTGCGTACTCAGGTTTATGCGCAGCAATTCCTGCATGTATTTCTCGCCGGAGACGATCGGCTCCCACAGCATTAAGTGGCGGATGCCATCGTGCCGGGCAGCATACTGGCTTGCGAGGGCGGCGCCGAAGCGCAAGCCGAGCAGGTCGATACTCTCCAGAGTAGGGCAATCAAGACGCAGTTGCGCTACAGCGGTGTGGATGTCCTCCAGATAACATTCAGCACCGTAGTCTTCTGAATGGCCGGCGCTATCGCCGTGCCCCCGAAAGTCGAAACGAAGGACGGCCATGCTGAGTTCGGCGGCGCGGCGGGCGAAATTGACATAGACCCGGTGGCTCCAAAGCTTCTCCTCGCCAAATGGATGGCACAGGACGATGCCTTGCCTGGGTTTGGCGTTTTTCGGCATGTGCAGAACCGCAAACAGTGCTTCGTCCGCGTCAGCAAAGAAAAAAGGTCGTTCAGTATTTTGCATGTTATTGATTTTATTGGGGTAGAAGACGGTCTGGTCGCAAAACCAGCAATTCTTGCAGAACCCGGGATATCTGCAAGTGCACAGGCCGCAATTTTCGACTTGACGCAGTTCACAACTGCCGTCGCCGCCGTACACCTGTGGCCGGAATCAGAGCCGGTTCAACGCCTGGTCGACAGCGTTGCGGAACGCTTTGTTCATGGAATCCAGGCGGTATTTTGAGTTGGCGGTGAGTTTCGCCTGGGCACCGAGCGTCGTTGCGAGTTCCGGAGATTCGGCGAGGGTCCGTACTTTGTCGGCAGCATCGGCGACATCATCTGGACGGTAATAGAAGCCGCTCTGCGCATCGTCGATAGCCTGCGTGACAGAGGCAATGTCCGGCACCAGCGTCGCCAGCCCGGAATTCATGAATTCCAGAATAGCTAACGAGAAGGCTTCGCTGGCGGATGCGTGAATGGCGAAGGAGCTCGATTGCAAAATATCCGGCACATCGGAGCGTTTGCCGATAAGCCTGAACCACTCGCTGAGGCCCTTGCTTTCCACGAGTTCGGTCAGTCTTTGGAGGTCTGGCCCATCGCCACAATGCACGAATACCACGTTCTTGCCCTGGAGCTCGTGCACATAGTAATTGGCTACCTCAATCAGGAAATCGATGCGTTTGCGCCGATCGGCTCGGCCGGACGACACGCAAACCCGGGTGGCCGGGTCTATGCCAAGTAGCTCGTGAATATAATTCGGGTTCGTGGCTGGTACAGCAATGGGTTCGACGCCGTTCTGAATGGTGACCAGCTTGTTGGCCGGTATTCTTGCACTAAGCTCAGCTTTCTCGCTCATGTACGGCGAGACACAGAACTGCAAATCACAATTGAACGGCGGAATTTTCCGGAGTATCGATTTGACCATCCCCCTGATGCCCGCAGTATTGCGGTTCTCGCCGCCGGAATGAGCATGGTTGATGAGGGTTTTGGCGCCGGCCAGCCTAAGTGCGACGTATCGCCAATTGCTGAACGTTCTGTCACTGAAGTAAAGCAAATGCACGCGCTGCTGGCGGATGAAGCGGCAGGCGCGCCAGAGTTCACTGAAGGTTCTCCCCGGCACACGAAGGAGTATGGGGGTCAATTGAGAAGAGCGTTTGATGTGAGGCGGCAACTTGCCCTGTACAGGATAAGCGAGCAGGGTGCGCACTCCTCGCTGCTCGGCCAGTTCGCCGATCTGCAGCCAGAAATTCTCCATGAGCCACCACGAGAAGCCTTCGTCCGGCGCGTAGTTGCCTACCAGCAATACGCTGTTGCCAGCATTATTCGGGTCGACGTTGTTAATGTCTTCTGGAAAATCCTCGTAACCGTGCTCAGGGTTCTGATCAGTTGGTCCGGGGAGTGGAGGTTGAATGCTTGTATTCAGCACGCGGGATTTGGTGACCACTCGTTCATTCTTAATTGTTACTTATGCCAGCTGATACTTGGCAGGAGGCGCCGAACATACAATGACGACGGTCCTGCTGATACAACATGCTGCTGATTCTACAAACTATCATCTACAAGGATGCGTGTGTTATGTCTGGTTTGGTGTTTGTAGCTGCATGAAACCCTGTTGATGCCACTACCACCCTGCCTGCAAATGACACGCCGCCCTCCCGGGCGGCGTTTGCGTTTGCACAGCCGCCGCTCGTACAATGGCCCGCTCTTCAATATCGACCAATGATCAGGTCCTTGCTGGTCTTGCCCCCATTTCATCGGACACTCAGGCGGTTGCGGTTTGAGCTTCGATGAACTCGCGGGGTGAGCGCATCTTCAGCCCTGAGTGCGGGTGGTTGTCGTTGTAGTCCTCGATCCACCCGGCGATCAATCCGAGGACTGTGGTGGCGTCCGGCAACGGCGTGACGTGGACGTAGTCGCGCTTCAGCGTCTTAACGAACGCCTCCGCTATCCCGTTGCTCTGCGGGCTCTTCACCGGCGTGTAGCAGGACCTCAGGCCGAGTTGTCGCGCGAAGATGCGCGTGTCCCGGGCGATGTAACACGAGCCGTTGTCGCTCAGCATCTCGACAGGATGCGGCGTCCTGTAGTGCCCGAACCGCCGCTCGACCGCCTCCAGCATCAAGTCGCGGACGTGCGATCCGCTGATGCCGGCGTTTACGACGGCGCGCCAGGAGATGATCTCCCGATCGTGCGCGTCGATGACGAAGGCGCCGCGGACGACGTCGCCGTTCCAGCAGGTGAACTCGAACCCATCGGAACACCAGCGGATGTTCGAGCGCATCGTGACCACCTTGCCTTCGTGGGTCAGCTCCGGCCGTTCGGTGTATTTACGAGCCAGAAGGAGATTGTGCGCCTTCATGATGCGGTAGACGCGCTTGTGGTTCACGGGCCCATTCCCCTGTGCCCCGAGCTGCCGGTTCAGGAGCGCGGTGATCCGGCGATAGCCGTATGTGGGGCGCGCCGCCACCAGCGTCGTGATCAACGGCAGGACCGCCGCGTCTTGCGCCTTATGGTAGCGCCGCCGCGGCTTCGCGCTCCCGTTCAGCCGGGCGTGCAGGTTCGACCGGGAGACGCCCAGGGTCTCGGCCACGACTTTCATCGGGAACCGTCCTTCGGCTGCGACTGCGCGAGCCACGTCCGTTTTTTTGAGCGGGTCTTGTCCAGCGCCTCCTTCAGGATCTCGACCTCCAGCGTCTTGCGGCCGAGCTGCCGCTCGAGTTCGCGGATGCGCTCCTCCATCTGCCGGACGGCGCGATTGCTGGTGACGTCGTCATCCTCGGACACGGCCACGGCTCCTCCATCCAGCATCAGACGGCGCCAACGATACAGCAGGTTCGGCGCAACGCCATTCCGCCGGGCCACGACCGAGATGCTGGCGCCTTCCTCCAGCGTCTCCTCGACGATCCGAAGCTTCTCGCTCGCGGACCAGCGGCGCCGACGGCCGCCATCGGTGATAATCTCTATC